>JBFIGS010000365.1:0-2286 GCA_041602195.1 Sediminicola sp.
ACTTGTTTGTATTTATAGATATCCTTGTCCAGCCCCATTTCCTTTATAATGGAGGCAATGAGCCTTTGGGAATCTTGTGTATCGTAAATGGTAAAGTTACTTGGGTAGCCCAATTTGTCAGCTTCAAAACGCAAGAGTTTGGCAAAAACAGAATGGAAGGTTCCCATCCACAGATTTTTCGCTTCGGAACTCCCTACAATTTCGGCAATACGCTTCTTCATTTCCCGTGCAGCTTTATTGGTAAAGGTCAAAGCCAAAATATTAAAGGCATCCACCCCTTGATCCATCAAATAAGCGATACGGTATGTCAATACCCTTGTTTTTCCCGAACCAGCTCCAGCAATTACCATTAATGCACCATCCTTGTGCAGAACCGGCGCTTTTTGGGCCTCATTCAGAACTTTTAAATATTTTTCCAATGTATTTTGGTTTAATTCCTAAGGAACTGTGAAATTAACCATAAATAACTTTATCCTAAAATCATACTTTAATTATTATGAACATTAACAGGGTGTCTTCTGATTTTTAAATATATTTAGGCTCTTAACAATCTCCCATGAAAAAAATATTGATTTCAACTTTTTGTTTAGTGCTTTTCGCTTCATTCAATAACACATTCGGCCAAACCAAAAATGCAGGGCCCATTATTGAGGAATTCGGCAAAGTATTTCGAGTGGAAAATCCGGACGTAAAAGTTGACATCGAAAAAGAATTCAAAGTAGTTTTTGATGTGACCGGTAGTTCTGAGGATATGGGAGAACTCAACCTGTCTTTTGAAACGGCAGCCCGATTTTTGAATATGCACGCCCAAGCCGGAGTGCCCAAAGAACAGTTAAAGGTAGCTTTGGTTGTTCATAGTAAGGCAGGTAAAGACCTTCTGAATAATGTTGCCTATCAATCGAGATATAAAGTTCATAATCCAAATTTGAATTTGGTCATGGCACTATTGGATGCCGATGTTCAGGTAATTTTATGTGGTCAATCGGCGGCTTCAAGAGGTTTCAAAAGAACAGAACTGATCCCTGGGGTCCAGATTTCACTTTCTGCCATGACGGCCTTGATACAGCTCAATGGGGAAGGCTATACAATTTTAAAATTATAATTAAACACCATATGAAAAACAAAGTATTTTTAGGACTTATCCTATTTGGGGCGATGGCCTCCGCACAAGTGCCTAATTTGGACGCCCAATACAAGTCCGTTGAAAACAAGGTAATAGAATGGAGAAGGGATTTCCACCAACATCCAGAATTATCAAACCGTGAATACAAAACAGCCGAAAAAATAGCTGCGCATCTTAAATCCTTGGGAATCGAGGTACAAACAGGTGTTGCAAAAACTGGGGTGGTTGGTATCCTTAAGGGGAATCTTCCCGGAAAAGTAGTGGCACTGCGAGCGGACATTGATGCTCTTCCCGTGGTTGAAAGAAACGACCTCCCCTATAAATCTACAGTTACCGCCGAGTTCCTAGGAGAAAAGGTTGGGGTAATGCATGCCTGTGGACATGATACTCATACCGCCATTTTAATGGGGGTTGCCGAAGTACTTTCCAAAAACAAGGATCAGATTAAAGGAACTGTCAAGTTCATTTTTCAACCTGCCGAGGAAGGTGCACCTCCAGGAGAGGAAGGCGGCGCTTCCTTGATGATCAAGGAAGGCGTTATGGAAAACCCAAAGGTAGATGCCATATTTGGGTTACATATCAATTCTGCTACTCCAGTAGGTACCATCCGCTATAAATCTGGTGGTACAATGGCAGCGGCACAGCGCTTTGTAATCAATGTAAAAGGAAAGCAGAGTCATGGTTCACAACCATGGTCTGGCGTAGATCCAATAGTTATCAGTGCCAAAATCATAGATGGGTTGCAAACCATCATTAGTAGGGAGGCTGAGCTCACGAACGAAGCCGCGGTCATTACAGTTGGTAAAATCAATAGTGGGGTTCGTTTTAATATCATACCGGAAAGTGCGGAAATGATCGGTACCATCCGTACTTTGGATTATGACATGCAGGCATTGATTAACAGACGTATGAAAGAAATGGTTCCTGCATTGGCGAAGGCCTATGGAGGGGATGCTACCATAGAAATAACCAACAGTACAGAAATTACCTTTAACGACCCAGACTTAGTAGCACAGATGCTACCTACCATGGAAAAAGTCGCTGGAGCGGATAATGTGCTTCCCCAAAAGGCGGTTACCGGAGCCGAGGATTTCTCCTATTTCCAAAAAGTAGTCCCTGGATTTTACTTCTTTTTAGGTGGGATGACCCCTGGAAATAAGGAT
>JBFIGS010000366.1:0-2284 GCA_041602195.1 Sediminicola sp.
TACTACCCCTTGCGGAGTAGCGCTCGCGCTCGCTGGTGAACTCCTCTCCTTCATTTTTGAATCTACTGCTGAACCGGCTCATTTCCATATCGCCACGGATACGCCATTTTTCGGTCACCCGATCGCTTTCGAAACCCAATTCGTACCTAAATTGGTTCCTACTGGCCTCACTACTGACGTCCACTTCGCCACGAACCTCAAAAATCCAATTGTTCCATGGGTCATCAAAATTTATGTCTTGACGTTCCTTCATCCCTTCTACGGAGATATTGTATTCAATTTTATCAGCAACATCGGACTGTATTACATATTTCAACAACCCCGTTTTTATACGCTGCAACAAACCTTTTCGCACCTCATCCGAGGACATATTCGCTGTAGAGTCAAAGGAGAGACCATTTGTGGTGCCTTCAAAACTGCCGGCTCCGGTAAAATCTAATTTATAGGTGCGTCCCCCACTACCATTTGCAATGTCGTAAATAAATAATTTCACATTTGCCAGATCTTGGTCCCGTACATGGCTGACAAAATCGATCTCTTGCTGAATGTACCTTTTATCGCAATTGCAGTCGAGGAACATTTTTATGGATTCGTTTTGGGAAAAAAGGGATATTGGCAGTAGAACAATTGAAAAAAGGCAGAGCCATTTCTTCATCGGGAGAGGAAAAATCATGAAAGTAACACTATTTTATTTATACGCTAAAGATACGGTTTGACGCAGCTTTAAACGAAGAAGACTAGCGAAATGCCCCCTAAAACTTTGTTAAATTATTCCAATAATCCCTTCCAAGTAAGAATTATAGCTGTCCAATTCCTTGCTTTTATGAACAGTATTGGAAACAAAAAATGCCCCAGTTACCTGGAGCATTTTATTATATATTAACAACAATTACTATACTTCCCTATTCACATCCCAGGCCTCCAAATAATCGGCTACGGCCTTGACGAACATTCCTCCCAAGGCTCCGTTTACCACCCTATGGTCATAACTATGGGAAAGATACATCTTGCTCCTGATACCTATTAAATCCCCTTCTGGAGTTTCAATAACAGAAGGAATCTTGCGAATTGCTCCCAATGCCATGATCCCAACCTGCGGTTGATTGATGATGGGCGTTCCAAAAACACTTCCAAACGTACCCACATTGGTTACGGTATATGTTCCTTCCTTGATCTCGTCTGGCTTTAAGGCATTGTTCCTGGCTCTATTGGCCAAATCATTTACTGCCTTCGCCATCCCAACCAAATTCAATTGGTCGGCATTTTTTATTACCGGAACAATAAGGTTCCCATCTGGCAAGGCAGCTGCCATTCCCAAATTGATGTTTTTCTTTTTAATAACATTGTCGCCATCCAAAGAAATATTCATCATTGGATACTTTTTCAATGCCGTGGCTATTGCTTCCATAAAGATAGGAGTAAACGTAAGTTTCTCTCCTTCCCTTTTCTCAAAAGCGTTCTTCATTTTATTTCTCCAGTTCACCACATTGGTAACGTCTACCTCCACAAAACTCTGCACATGGGCCGAAGTAGCAATACTTGCGGTCATATACTGGGCAATGAGTTTCCCCATGCGGGACATTGGGATGACCTCATCACCACTGCCAACCTGTACTGGAGCGGCTTTTGGCTTCTCCTCGGCCATTTTAGCCGCAACTGGTTGTTCTTGTTTTGTAGTAACTGGTTGTGGAGCCGAAACAGGAGCTTGTTTGCCCGAAGCCCTATTCTCCACATACTCCAAAATATCATTTTTAGTGACCCTATTATCCTTACCTGTACCATTTATGGTATCTAGTTCGGAAACAGAAATACCCTCTTGCTTGGCTATGTTTTTTACCAAAGGGGAATAAAATTTATCGGACTCATCAAATGCCATTGCGGGAGAGGCCGCAGTTTCCTTTGCCCCTACCATATTGTCTTCCAATTCTTCCACCACTTGTTGCGGTACTTCTTCCTCCTTGCTTACTGCGGAGTCATCCTCATCATCATCCGGGCCGTCCCCAGCGATCTCTATAATGGCGACAGTCTGCCCCACCTTGATCACATCATCTATATTAAACAATTTCTCCACCAAAACACCATCCACTTCACTAGGAACCTCAGAATCTACCTTATCGGTAGCTATCTCAAAAACGGCTTCATCCATTTCAATGGCATCACCAACTTCCTTTAACCATGAGGTCAAGGTTGCCTCTGCAACACTTTCGCCCATCTGCGGCAATTTTAATTCGAATCTTGACATATTGATACTTTGTATGCTTATTTGGTTTAATAATTTGCAAAA
>JBFIGS010000367.1:0-2277 GCA_041602195.1 Sediminicola sp.
AGGCAGAAATTCCAGAGGGGAGGCATCAATGTCCGGTTTGGTGCAACATTTTCCACATCCGGTAACACAATGTAGTTTGGTGTGGGATTGGAATTCGGAAATCTCCTTTTCAAGTTGATCGTACAATGCTTCCACTGCCAACACCCTACTTTCTATGGTCATTTATTTTTTCGGCGAATGTACGTCAATAAACCTCACAATGAACAGGAAGTACAGCCTATTTCTTGCGAGTTATAGTATTGATTTTCAGAACGTATTGTTTTAGGTTATTGTTTTTCTAATCTTCTCATGGGCATGGCATCTATGGTGTTGAACAATTCTTCACACCCAAGAAATTTTGTTTTCTGAAGTTTATTGCCACCATCCAAACCCACCAAAATGATCTCGAAGGGTGCTTTTGTTTTCTTATATTTTTTATACAACCGCTTTGAGTGCTGCCAGCTATGGTCTGCCAAGCCAACAGAATACCTATCGGGTTGTATTTGGTATACTATTAGTTTTCGCTCTTCCAATCCTTTTTTATGGGAATTTAATTCGGCCAGTTGTTTTATGTAAACCTCTTCCGACAGATCGTTCACAAGGATCAACAGTAACCTATTTTTCCATTGATAGGATGAGGGAGCCTGGGCCTGAAGGAGGTTAGCCCCCATGACCATAAGAAGAAAGAACATAAGAGCGATAGATACCCCCTTTCCGGACTGTTCAGTTAATTTTTCGGCATTCATAACCTAAAGCTGTTAATTATTGAAGACAAAAAAGCCCGTCTTGAAAACGGGCTGATGTGGTACTAAAAAGTTGAAAAAACCGGTAAATTATATCACCGATACATTTACGGCATTCAATCCTTTTTTACCTTCCTTTAGTTCGAATTCTACTTCATCACCTTCGCGGATTTCATCGATCAATCCCGAAATGTGAACAAAGTGTTCTTTCTTTGAACCATCTTCAACGATGAATCCAAATCCCTTGGATTCGTTGAAGAATTTTACTGTGCCTCTACCCATGATAAAAATTAATAAATATTCGTATTAAAAATAATAAAATATTTAATTGTTTTATTTTCTGAATATTATTTTTTTTCGATAAGCTACTAACGCTAAGTGGGTTAATATGCCGCTATTCGTTCATGAGCTGTTGAAAGAGTTCCACATATTTGCCCATATGAATTCCATCAACAAGGCCGTGATGCACGTGTATGGAGACGGGCATAGTTTTTATACCATCGGTCTCCGTCATTTTGCCAAAGGATATTTTGGGAACACTGTCCTTTGTTGAAAATCTTCTGGCATGGGAGAAGGAAGTGAATTTCAACCAGGGCAAAGAAGAATAATGGACAACTGCGTCAGAGTTTGTAGCGGGCATTAAATCTTTTGAATTTTGCACCCTTTTTATTTCTTTTTGGGCTTCTTTTTTAAAGGTTTCAAAATCCTGATAAAAATCAATATAACTAAAACCAAAAGTTCCATTTGGTCTTTGAATGGTGGCGGAGGCGCATATGGTATCATGGATCACCACCCTGTTCTGACCATCAATTCGGTATTTAAATTCAGGGATTTGGTTGACGGCCATGATGGATTTGTGCAAATACCATAAAAAGAAGGAAACCCTGGATTCTTTCGCCTTGCTATGGGCAATGGAACAGTCAATATTTACCGTTACCCCCCAAAATGGCTCTTCAAATCCGTTGAAAAAATGGAAGTGATCCTTTCTGTCCCAGTTCTCCAAGTCCAAATAAGTTTCCATGGTATGGATGGGTTTTTAGTAAGCGGTTTTGTTTGACTTATGTGCCCACTGCTCAAAAACCTTCACCCCTTCTTTTCGAAGTAGGCTGACAAATTTAATCTCACGGTCTCCCATGTCCTTTTTTAACTCGTCATAAATGAATTGGTCATCGAACTGTATAGCTGCCGCATCTTCACGGTCACATGCAAAAAACACCTGCTTGGGACGTGCCCAATAGATGGCTCCAAGACACATGGGGCAAGGTTCGCAAGAAGTATATATGGTGCAATCATCCAATTGGAAGGTTCCTAGTTTTTCACAGGCGCGCCTAATGGCTACGACCTCGGCATGGGCGGTGGGGTCATTCGTTGAGGTCACCCTATTGTAACCTTCAGCAATGATCTCATCATTTTTTACAATGACTGCTCCAAAGGGTCCGCCGGCATTGGCGTTCATTCCTTCTGCAGATAAGGCAATGGCCCTGCGCATAAAATATTCGTCCCTCTCTGTCATGTTTTGATCTTTTTCCCCTAAATAATTCTAGAACGGATAGGC
>JBFIGS010000368.1:0-2255 GCA_041602195.1 Sediminicola sp.
ATTTGGGGTCATTTGATTATCACCAGTATTCGCAAATCCACCAAGCGAAGAGATATACTGGCCAGGTTTCAAAATAAGGGTTACGGCAAGCCCTATCACGATGGCAATGGCGGTAGTGAAAATGAAATACAGCAATAGCCGAAGGCCAAAAGATTTAAGGTTCTCTGAGGTATTGCTTACGATTCCCGTAATGATTGATGTAATGATCAAGGGGATCATGACCATTTGAACCAGCCTCATAAATATTTGTCCGGGCAGGTCCAGCCAATCGGCTACCCGCAAACTAATATGCTCGGAAAGAAACCCTGAAGACGGATTTAGCAGCATGCCCAATCCGGCCCCTAAAACGATTCCAATAATGACCTTTATCCATAATTGGCCGTTGATAAGCCGATCTAAATGAACTGATAAGGTATTAAGCGGTCTGAATTCTATCATAGTGTTCTAAAGGTTTGCCAACTAGTGGATAATAGTTTTTAAAGTCCACCCACCTTAAAGCACATTAGAGGAATGCTCAAATTGGATTCCATGGCTATGACCAGATCTTTGTGCATCAATTTGCGCATGAGGCTGCCATCATCACGTTCCAGCATCCCTAAGATGGATATCTCTGAACGTTCTATATAGGCATGGAGTTCCTCCAGGATATTCTCGGATAATATTCGTTCAAACCCCATGGGTTTATAGTCGACCTTTTGCTCCAGCATTTTTTGTAACCAGGCTACCTGCCTATCCTCTTCATATTCTGCTTTGGTGGTAATATGCACAATTTTTATGGCCGCCTTAAAGGGTTCGGCAATTTTTACCAGCTGCTGAATAGCAAAAATATCGGCGTCTTCAAAATCAGTGGCATATACTAGGGTGTGCAATGGGGCTGGGGTTGTATTTTCTGGTACCGTTAGTACAGTACAGGGCGCTTTTTTTATCAAGCCAATGGCTGTACTGCCCAATAAAAATTCCTTTAGGGCGCTGCCGCCTTTAGTGCCTACTACCACCATATCCGGATCTTGGGTCACAATGGCTTCCAGGATGCCGTCCGTACTGGATCTATTCTCTATGGCGATCACCTGCCTGTTGGTAACAATGGGCTTGTCCTTTAGATGCTCATAACAGAAGGCCTCCAATTTCATTTTATGCACTTCGAACAGTTCCTGTTCTTTTTTTAAATAGGCCAAGGAAACCTTGGTGGCCAGGGACATGGGATGGTCAAACACATGAAGGACGAGCAGCTTGGCCTTTAATCTAAGACAAAGATTATTGGCATATAACAGTGCCGCAACTGAATTTTCTGAATAATCGGTGGCATAAAGTATAGTTTGCATGGGCTCAAGATTAGTTGCGTATGAAGCTATGGCATAAAAAGAGGGTATAAAATGATAAAAGTCAATCTTCATCGAAAATAGGACACATGATATCCATCATTTTATTTGAAATTGGGGAAGGGTAGCTTTGGACAATGATTGGGCAATGACCTATGCTATGGAATGGGTTACTGCTTTTGCAAGGAATCACGAGTGGGATTGTACTTTATTTAGGTCACAACTAGTATTGAAAAATTGATAATGTTTTAATTTTGAAAACCTTTATTGGGATTTTTTCGTGTTTAAGATTTTAAAAGCCACTGATGTTCAGATTTGATAAATACAATATTGCTGATTGGTTTTCCTTTTACAGAATATTTGCCGTGCCCATACTTTTGGGCCTGGTCTGGTTGGGGGAACGCCAACTGTTTACCTGGTTTTTATTGATCAGCTATAGTACAGACGCTATTGATGGCTTTCTGGCCAGAAAGTTAAATATTGTGAGCGCCAGGGGTTCCCAATTGGATTCTGTTGGCGACCAGATCACCTTGGTCATGGGGCTGATTGGCCTGATTGTTTTTGAGACCGACTTTATGAAGGCCAATTATGGCCTTATCCTTTTGGCTTTTATTCCCTATGTGCTTCAAATGATCATCGCCTTTATAAAATACGGCAAGGCCACGGCTTTCCACACCTATCTGGCAAAGACATCCGCCGTGTTACAGGGGGTGTTTATATTGTGGCTCCTGTTTTTTGGTCCGGTATATTGGTTGTTCTATACCATGATCATCATAGGGGTGTTGGAGACCATAGAGGAGATATCCCTCATCTATATGTACCCACATTGGGTAAAGGATGTCAAGGGCATTTTTTGGGCCTTCAAAGATGATCGAAGAACAGCCAGAAGAAAAACGGCAAAGGAGAATGGGGTTTGACAATGATCAAAAGCTATGA
>JBFIGS010000369.1:0-2245 GCA_041602195.1 Sediminicola sp.
ATTCCCAAAATTAAACTGCTCAAAATTGGACCCCACTGGGTTACTGCCGTCCAAATTATCCGTAAAAGTATATCTACCTCCTATTTCCGCTCCCAATATTAAAAACTGGCTAATTCTAAGTTTAGCCCCGACCGTCATGGGAATGGCAAAAGACCCATCTCTTTGTCCCCCTTCAATCTCCTGCAACTGTCCTGCATCAAAATAGGCATAGTCGTACCTAAAATAGGTAAGCCCAGTGTATAGATAAGGCGTAAACGCAGGCCCTAATCGGTGTAAATTATATTCCACAAAATTAAACTCCAATCCGGCGGACACTTCCAAAAGGGAATTATCCATCACATACCCCCTATTTTGTCTTGAAGGCATGTCCGATTTAAAATCATCTGCCGTAAATTTTCCATATATGGCACTTGCACGCCATGCATACCTCTTGCTCTTATTCCATTTGAACAATCCTCCAAACGCCGGACCAGAAGGCAATATGTAGTTGGTTCTCCCAACATCGCCAATGTTATTGGCCCCTCCCGCAAAAATACCCACTTCGTAGGTTTGAGCGCTCAGTTGACCAAATAGCATTACTAGAATAACAACAAAAAATGTCCTCATAAATCCCAAAAGTTTGCAAATATAACCATTTCAGCTTTTTAGCCTAGTTAATTGGCCATACATGTCGTCTCCTTTTTGATAAACAATATTTAGCTTCGTTTATTGTTCGATAACGGGGTCAATTTCGGCGATCTTCCCCCCATAACAATTTGTTACGAAGTGTTTTGAAAAAACTCTCAGAAGTATATTCGATCATCTTAATGGAAAAACCTGCCTTTTTAAGCAAAATCTCCTTGCCGCTTTTTAGGGTGGCAATACGCGAATCCAAAGACAGCAAATGGTATTCTTCGCGCCCAGAAACGCGCAGTCGTATTTCGGTATTGTCAGAAACCACAAGGGGCCTGGCATTAAGGTTATGGGGTGCAATTGGGGTCAACACCAAAGATTTTGCTGTTGGCGCAATTACCGGACCTCCACAACTCAAGGAATATCCAGTAGATCCCGTTGGCGTGGAAACGATCAGCCCGTCTGCCCAATAGGAAGTTAAATACTCATTGTTCAAATAGGTCTCCACGGTAATCATAGAGGTGGTATCCTTACGGCTTACCGTAATTTCGTTAAGCGCAAAATTGAGGTCGCCAAATTCTGGAATGACCTCATCTGCATGCACCTCCAGTAAACTTCGCTCCACAATGGCATAGGCCCCGGAAACGAACTCCTGCACCACTTTACGCACATCCTCTTTTTTAAAGGTGGACAAAAACCCCAACCTTCCTGTATTCACTCCCACTATTGGAATATCCAATTCCCTGACATAGGTGATGGCACGCAGGATGGTTCCATCCCCTCCAAAACTGACGAACATGTCAAAGGAATCGTCCAAACCGCTTACCATATTAAAGGTCTTGTGCGACGCCAGCTTCCCAGATGAAAATAAAAGTTTATAGAATTCTTCTTCAAAATAAGCCTCAGATTCGGTCTTTTGAAGTTCGTCCAAAAAAGCAACGACATAATCAAGGGCATTATTTTGGTATGTCTGACCGTATATGGCAACCTTCATAAATACTAAACGTTTAGATATTTATCCAAATAATCTGAACGTTGTTTTAGATTCTCTAAAAACTGATCGTCCGAATTGCCAAAAAGTATAGTGTAGTTGTATCTTCTAAATGTCTGTATGATATCGTTGATCTCTGTAGCCCTAATTTTAATGGTTACCTGCACCACGTCATTTTCCATATCGGTAACAAAACCTCCCAATAATCTGGAATTGTTGCTTTCCACAATCTGCGCGATCTCACTGAAAGAGTAGTCCTTTATTCCTTTCGCAATCACAAGAATACCGCCAGGTTCCGTAAAAAAGGGAGTGGCAATAAACAAAGCAACAACGTCTGTTAGATTATAGTAACCTATCATTTTCTCTTCCATGTCCATCACTGGAATCAGGTTAGCCTCATTTCGTGCAAAAACCTCCAGAACGTCTAACCAGGAAGTTTCCAAGGTTACAAAAAACGACTCCAAGTTGAATCTATAATCCTCTATCTTTTTATTGCCTTCAAAGGTCTCCAAGTCATTTTCACTCAAAAGTCCCATAAATTTATCCTCATCGGTCACTGCCACATGGGAATAGGTAGTGTCCTTAAAGAATTTGATAACTTCCTTTAACGAATCCCCTATTTCAAATACGGGGATATTTCTA
>JBFIGS010000370.1:0-2237 GCA_041602195.1 Sediminicola sp.
ATTCCTTTTATGTCCCTGGCCAAAAAAGACGGATTTGAATATGGTGATGGCGGATTGGGTTGTGTAGTTCCTATACAGGAAGCTATTCGTAGGGGTGCCAAGGTTGTGGATGCAGTGATCTTGGAATCTGAAAATATGGACCGGAATAAGGTCCTTGGGAAAAATCCGTTTTCCTTGATGTTGAGTATCTATGGTTTTGTATTGGATCAAATTGAATTCCACGATATTTCAGAAGGCATCTTGGCTGCCAAACATAACGGGGTGGAACTGAATTTATACTATACACCTACCAAACTAACAGAAAATTCTTTGGTCTTCAATAAGAAATTGATGAAAGAATGGTGGCTACAGGGCTTTGAATATGCCCAAAACAAAGCTTATGATGCTAATAAAGACAGGTAAGATCTACCAAAGTTCGCTTATTTCCTTTTTCACATAGGCCAAAGCAGTTGCTGATGGCGATTGCTTGTCCATAGTCTCATTTAAGATATCCTCCCTTAGTTTATCTGAGGTGTCAGCCTGACTCATCGCTGCACTTCTAATAGCTTTTATGGTAGCATTCTTAGAGGCCTTTATCACACTCCAACATTCATCCGAAAGATATATTTGTTGGGACAGATTGTGCTCAAATTCATTTTCTATATTCTTGATCAATAGATTTTCATAATCCATCTTATTGGAGGACAGGGGCTTAACCCTAACCACAAGGCTTGGTATGGAAATACGTTCCAAGAACAAGGCCATACGTTCATAGGCCTGTAGGCGTATGGGTAAGGTGTTTTTCTGGGAATCCTTGTGCAACAAATATCTTCTGCGGCCTTCTTCATTCTTGGTGTGCAATCTAAAAAAATAAAAAGCCACGGCTCCTGTTACGATTGCGGGTAATAAATAGGCAAACATCTGATAAATTTGGTCTCCTGTCATAGTTGGTTTATTTGGTCCGATTGATCGGGGTAATTTTTGTTTCAGTTAAAGAACGGAGTAAAATTTAAATTAGTATATCAATTAGCCTTTTTGAATAACAAAATTGCTTTTCGCTTTAAAGACTTTATCTCGATGTTTACTTGATAAAATGTAGGTTTATCCAATAATATAGGCTTGAAAACCACCGTGGGTTTTTTAATCAAAAACTATAGCACTGCCTAAAGTATTACTTTAAGTGTTTATACTTTTATTTTTGTTTCATATCACTTCGGACCATTAGATAAAAGGCGTCAAAATTGGGATGGACTTTTATGAAAAGAGCATCTGAGGAACCTATTTTACCTACTGTACGTATTCTTTCCGGTACAATTTGATAGGTAGTGGTGAAAACATCGACTAGGGCTCCTGCCTGTCGTGTTGCCACATCCAAACCAGCACCTGAAATTGAAGTGCCTTCAACCGAAATAATCATGGATCTATGGGCCTTAAGTACGGTGGCCAATTTTTTAAGCATGGGAGTGGCATCTATGGCGAGCTTGGCATTAGTGGTATTGGAACCAAATAAAAGAGCCTTGTCCAACTTGATGGACACAGCTCCATTTTCCACGGTTATTGCTGCTTCTTCCCCTAGGGATTTTTTAAAATCTGTTAAAAGCATTAATGCGGTAGAATCGTTGGCTTTTGTGGTTTCGTTAATGGTCTTCAATTTCGCCTCCTTTTCCCTAAGAGTTTCCAAAGCACGACCTATATTATCTGTTTTTTGGGTAGACGCCTCCATAAATGTGCTCATGTTCTTCAACAATTGGGCGTTGGTTTTTTGGAGATCCTCCAATTGAGTTTCAAAAGACTCAGCCCGTGCCAAGCTGACATTTTCATTTTTTCTTGATTCGGATAGGGCAGATTGGGTGGTAGACAAGGTTGCTTTTAAGCTTTCAATTTCTGCTCGGAGTTCCTTTTTATTTTGAGCACTAAGTATAAATGTAGTTGTAAGAAGGAATAAAAAAGAGATGTAAAACTTATTCATTTGGATTTTTAATTTAAAAATTAGGCGCCACAAAAGTAGCGCCTATTTCTAATAATAAGGAATTTTATTTTGCAGCAGCATTTAGGTAGTCCAAACTCATTTGAGTGAGGGTTTTTACACCTAAAAGAAGGCCGCTATCGTCTATTTTGAAGTCGGGCGTGTGATGGGGGAAGGCATCCTTGTTTCCAGGGGTCATCCCACCCAAAAAGAAGTAAAAACCAGGGGCTACCTTTTGGAAATAGGAAAAATCCTCAGCTCCGGTAACCGCCTTTTGGGGAAGCACATTATC
>JBFIGS010000371.1:0-2237 GCA_041602195.1 Sediminicola sp.
GAAGTAGGCATGCATACCCGTGGAGCCAAGGTGAACGGTAAACTGGTACCCCTGAATACCACATTGCAGAGCGGTGACCAAGTGGACATTCTCACTTCGGACACGGCCAAGCCCAGTCAGAGCTGGTTGGATTACGCTACCACGGCAAGGGCCAGGTCTAAAATAAAATCATCATTAAGGGAAGAAAAAAAGTCTACAGCTATGGAGGGCAAGGAAGTCCTTAGGCGTAAATTAAAATCCCAAAAAATTACTCTTAACGAGGATACCATAAATAAATTGGTTGTCTTTTTTAAACTTAAGACCAGTCTGGACTTGTTCTATAGAGTGGGTATAGGCGCTATCGACAATCAGATGCTCAAAGATTTTGCAGCATCCTATAGCAATGCATTTATAACTTTCTTTAAAAATAAGATAAAAAGAACCCCCGTTCCTGAAGATATTCACAGGGAAGAAATTACCACAAAATATGACACACTTGTTTTTGGTAAGGAAGAGGACAAGTTGGAGTATAAATTATCCCAGTGTTGCAATCCCATTCCTGGTGACGAGGTATTCGGGTTTGTTAGCGTGAACGATGGAATTAAGGTGCATAAGAAAAACTGCCCCAACGCCATTTCGCTGCAGTCCAACTATGCCTACAGAATCATATCCGCCAAATGGATCGATTCTTCCCAAGAAGAATTTACCGTGGAAATAATGCTTACCGGGATAGATAACATAGGTTTGATCAGTGAAATTACCGAGGTAATCTCTGGTAACCTACATGTGAATATGCGAAATATTAATTTCAGCACTGATGGCGGAACATTCTCGGGAAGAATCACCCTTGTTGTAAAAAACAATGCTATCCTTAAAAAAGTTATAGATAATCTAAAGCGCATTAACGGCATCGATAAAGTATCCAGAATTTAAATTTTAACTGTACATTTGTACCCTAACGCTGGGTAAATGCTATGGGCGAAAATAAGAATCAAGAAATAGTCAAAAATGTCTTCACCACTTTTCTGGAGGAAAATGGTCACAGAAAAACACCTGAGCGCTACGCAATTTTACAGGAAATCTACGATAGCGAAGAACATTTTGATATAGAATCGCTCTATATCACCATGAAAAATAAGAATTATCGGGTAAGCAGGGCCACACTCTACAATACTATTGAGCTTCTCTTGGAATGCAAATTGGTAAGAAAACACCAATTTGGAAAAAATCAGGCCCAATATGAAAAATCCTATTTTGACAGACAGCACGATCATGTTATCCTAACGGATACCGGTGAGGTTATGGAATTTTGCGATCCACGTATTCAAAGTATAAAAAAGACCATCGAGGAGGTTTTCAACATCAAGATCAACACCCACTCGCTCTATTTTTACGGAACACGAAATAAAGAAGAGAACACGAATAATTAATCCAATTACATAAATAATGGCAGTAGATTTACTACTAGGACTCCAATGGGGAGATGAAGGAAAAGGGAAAATAGTTGATGTTTTAACAAAAAACTATGACATAATTGCACGTTTCCAAGGTGGCCCCAATGCTGGCCACACTTTAGAATTTGATGGTATAAAACATGTATTGCATACCATTCCTTCAGGGATTTTCCACAAAACCGCTGTGAACATTGTTGGCAACGGAGTGGTTATAGACCCGGTTATCTTTAAAAAGGAGCTGGATAATCTAAAAAAGTTCAATCTAGATATTAAATCAAAATTATTTATTTCTAGAAAGGCCCATCTAATTTTACCCACCCACCGTTTATTGGATGCGGCTTCGGAAACCTCCAAAGGCAAGGCTAAAATTGGATCTACCCTAAAAGGTATTGGCCCGACCTATATGGACAAAACCGGAAGGAACGGAATGAGAGTTGGTGATTTGGAATTCTCGGACTGGAAAGAAAAGTACAGGATATTGGCCAACAAACATGAGGCCATGATAAGCTTTTACAATGTTGAGATCCAATATGACCTGAAGGAATTGGAGGCCGACTTCTTTATGGCCGTGGAAGAACTAAAAAAATTAACCTTCATAGATAGTGAAGAGTATATTTTTAATGCACAGCGGGAAGGTAAAAAAATATTGGCGGAAGGTGCACAAGGGTCTTTGTTGGACATCGATTTTGGAACCTATCCTTTTGTAACCTCATCCAACACCACGGCAGCAGGAGCTTGTACCGGATTGGGTGTGGCCCCCAATAAAATAGGTAGTGTATTGGGTATTTTCAAAGCGTATACTAC
>JBFIGS010000372.1:0-2233 GCA_041602195.1 Sediminicola sp.
AGAAATTGTCATGGTAATTGCAAACGCTCTTAATTCGAAAAGTAG
Organism: Sediminicola sp.; assembly: GCA_041602195.1. Taxonomy (GTDB): domain Bacteria; phylum Bacteroidota; class Bacteroidia; order Flavobacteriales; family Flavobacteriaceae; genus Sediminicola. Next base: position 46 of record JBFIGS010000372.1, read on the forward strand.
TATTCCCGCAACCATTGGTACCAAAGAAAATGTAAAAGAAAAAGAAAAGCACAATTTAATTGACACCACGAATACGGTGACAGGAGTCATCCATGGTATTAGTGAGGCATCGCGAAAGCTAAATGAATATATTCAATTGGTAGCACCCACCGACATGTCCATACTGATTACCGGGGAAAGTGGTACGGGCAAGGAGGTGACAGCAAAGGCCATACATGACCAAAGCAAAAGAAAGGATTATAATTTTGCAGCGGTCGATTGCGGCGCCATCCCCAAAGAGTTGGCCACCAGTGAATTTTTTGGCCATTTAAAAGGCAGTTTCACGGGCGCAGTTGAAGACAAGATGGGCCATTTTGAGGCAGCCAATGGAGGCACCCTTTTTTTGGATGAGATCGGGAATTTGTCTTACGGGAATCAAATACAGCTCCTAAGGGCGTTGCAGGAGCGAAAAATAAAACGGGTGGGCAGTACAAAAGAAATCAATATAGATGTACGAATCCTTACGGCTACCAATGAGGATTTGCTGGAAGCTGTAGAAAAAGGGACTTTTAGGGAAGATCTTTACCATCGTTTAAATGAATTTACCATAGAAATTCCTTCTTTAGAGGAGCGAATGGAAGATTTGTTCCTATTCACAGACTTTTTCCTGAAGAAAGCAAACGCTTCGCTCGGTAAAAATATACTCGGCTTTTCCCAAGAGGTACAAAGAGCATTTCAGGCATACCATTGGCCAGGAAATTTAAGGGAACTACAAAATGTGATTAAGCGTTCGGTGTTGTTGACAGGAGGGGATTATGTGGAACTCAGTGCCTTGCCCAAGGAAATTCTTCAACCAAAAGAAAAACCTGAGGAGGTAGAGAATTTCTCGAAAGAGGAATATGAGAAGGAGCAGATTATAAAAGCCCTGAAACAAACTAATTTTAATAAATCCAAAGCGGCAAAATTACTGCAGGTCACACGAAAAACACTCTACAACAGGATCAACCATTATAATTTAGATCTTTAGACATATAGGAGTTGATGGCCAAGAGCAGCACTGTTGTCTTGTTCTTTAAGTCTTGGAATGTCCTTTTTAACTCTTGTTTGTCCATTTCAGTCTCATTGAGCACTTCCAATTGTTCTAAAATGGGCACAATATCATTTGCTTTTAACTGTCGGAACATGGGCAGCATTTTATGTGCCGTGGCATTGATTCCCTTCCTTTCCAATTTTTCAATCGCTTCATTTAGATGATCCAAATTGGCTCTGACATCCGACATAAAAGTGGTCAATACTTCATAGAGGGCAGCTTTGTTATCTCCTAGGAAAGAATTGATGCCTTCTAGATTGTATAGACTGGAGGAAGCGTGTTGCGCTCTAGGTTGTATACTTTCATTTTTATCCTGTATGGATTTTGGAAACAAGTGGCTGAGCACTTTCAGAAAGGAGTTTTTTGCAAATGGCTTAAGAAGGACTGCTGAAAATCCAGCATCCAAATACTCCGTTTCCTCTAGGTCTTTACGGCCGGTCATGGCAATTATCGGCTGCTGTTTATAATGGGCATAGCCTTCTTTTTTCAATTTTTCTAGAACTTCAAATCCGCTTATTTGCGGCATCTGTATATCTGTTAAAACTACATCATAGTGTAGGGAATTGTTTTTCCCTAAGTCATTAAAGTCGGTGTATGTTGTAGTGGATATAGCAAGGTTGCGGCATACTTCTTTCAGTAGTTTCAACATGGCCGGATCATCATCAATAATCAAAATATGTAAACCTTCCTTGGGTTTCAATGGTTTGGCTTCAGGTTGTTCCATTGGTGTTTGGGAAATTTGCAAAGGCAGTTCTATCGTAAATTCACTGCCCTTTTGCCCATCACTTTTTAGCTCCAAAGATCCATTTAATAATGTCGTAAGTTTTTTGGAAATGGTCAATCCCAAACCATAACCACCGTATTTTTTATCGGTATGGTCCTCAGCCTGTGTAAATTCATTAAAAATATGCTCTTGTTTTTCTTTTTTTACGCCAATACCAGAATCTATCACCTTGATCCTGGTCTGGTAGCTGTTATCCATTTCTTGTAAGACGGTGGCCTCAACTTTCACAAAACCTTGATCCGTGAATTTATAGGCATTTCCGATCAGGTTGGTCAAGATTTGCCGTATCCGAAAGGGGTCGCTCAGGACCGGATTTTCCAAACGCTGCTCTATAT
>JBFIGS010000373.1:0-2222 GCA_041602195.1 Sediminicola sp.
CTCATCAAAAAAACCTGGCAATTGACCAGTGTAAGCATTGCAGCTCAATTAGGCGTTCTTCCCATTGCCCTGTTTTATTTTCATCAGTTTCCGGGGCTGTTTTTTATTTCAAACTTGGCCATAATACCTTTTTTGGGAATCATCCTAGGACTTGGAATTTTAGTTATTATATTGGCCCTGACCCATAGCTTACCTTCTTCTATTGCTACCCTATATAATGAAATGATTTCCTTCATGAACTTAATCGTCGGATGGGTAGGAAGGCAGGAAAGCTTTATTTTTAGAAACATTTCTTTTGACCTAGCACAAGTGTTATTGGGCTATGCCCTATTAGCAAGTGTATTGGTCTTTTTTTCAAAACGCTCCCCTAAAAGATTATTCATCAGCCTGGCGCTTGTGATGTGTTTTCAATCGTATCTAATCTATGCCAATTATGCTGGGCAGCACAAGGAAGAAATCATAGTGCTGCACCAATCAAAAAATACAGTTCTTTTTCATCGGGAAGGAAACAACTTGTCTATAAGCGCCACGAATAATACCAAATTAGGGTCACTTCAAGAAAATTTTATTACTGCCGAACGCATTGCAACTGTAAACCATATTCCTTTACAAAATCCTTATAACATACAAGGTCAGCAATTATATATTTTGGATAGTATGGCAATATATCCCCCTAAGGGTTACCAACCAGATTTGATTTTGGTAACACAATCCCCTAAACTAAATCTAACTCGATTTATAGATTCCATAAAACCAAAACATATTATCGCAGACGGTAGTAATTACAGGAGTGATGTTTTGCGTTGGCAGCGAACATGTGCACAAAAAAAAGTCCCTTTTCACTATACGGGTGAAAAGGGAGCTTTCTATTTTAATGTAACCGACTAATGCTAGTGCACGTTGCCCATTAATTTTTTGATCAAAGGAGAAGCTATAAGAATTAGTATTCCAGCACCTATAGCATATTCTGCAATAAGCTGGAAACCATCCGTATATACCGAAAGAGTTTCAAACCCACCTACATTTTTATCAGTACTTTCTATCGCTAATTTTTTACCAATAAAGCCTACCACTTGAAAAGCAAAGGCAGAGGATAAAAACCAAACCCCCATCATAAATGCCACTATTCTTTGAGGCGAGAGATCGGTGATTTTGGATAGTCCAACCGGAGACATAAATAGTTCCCCAACAGATATCAAAAAGTACATCAACAATAAATAGGCAAATGGTACCAAACCATTGGCATTGGCACTGGCGCCACTTATTGCCAAAATATAAAAACTGACACCGGCAAACAAAAGTCCCAGACCAAATTTATAGGGTGTCCTTGGATTCAGGTTTCTTTTATTGAGAAAGGTCCACATCAATGAAATAGGAATCGCCAAGATGATAATGAACATTGAATTTAAAGAATTGGTCTGGGCTGCCGACATAAAGTCCAACTCCACATTTCTTGCAGCGAACAAGGTGATCACACTTCCAGATAGCTCATGGAAACCCCAAAATATGGTCATAAAAAAGGTGATCAGAACTGCTACGAACAGCTTTTTACGTTCGTCCAAGGTGGCCTGGTACATGATATAGCCCAGATAAGCCAAAATGGTAACTCCAATACCCTTGAAAATTACGTTGACAATATTCTGATCATCAAAAAAGGTACCTTCGGCCCCTAAGGATTTATAAGCAGATAAAAGATAGGCGATCAATGGCGCAGAAAGAACTGCCAAAACAGGAACGAGAATCCCTTGTTTTATACCCAACACCTTCTTTTGCATCACCTCTTGGTTGGGGGGCATCCCCTTATCCCCAAAAACATTCTTACGTATACCGCTCCAAAAGAAGATCAGTCCGGTCAACATCCCTATTCCTGCCAAGCCAAAGCCATAGTGCCAGCCATAGCTATATGCCAACCAACCACACAGCAATGGGGCTACCCATCCACCAATATTGATGCCCATATAAAATATGGTAAAACCAGAATCCTTTCGCACATCCCCTTCTTCATATAAGGCACCTACAAATGTTGATATGTTTGGTTTAAAAAACCCATTACCTACAATGATTAGGGAGAGCGCCAAATAAAAAGCAATATCGTTTTCAATTGCCAATACAAAATGACCTACGGACATTAGAATCCCTCCAAGAAAAATAGAGTTTCGCATTCCTAAAATTTGATCGGAAATACGTCCTCCGATTACTGTTGATGCGTACACAAGGGATCC
>JBFIGS010000374.1:0-2212 GCA_041602195.1 Sediminicola sp.
AAAAATTAGAATGAGGATTGCCTATAGTTTCCTCTGGAGCATTCCTGTCCCCTCGAGCGCAGTCGAGAGGTCTGGACAGTGGCACAGCCACCTTTTTCTGTCCCCTCGAGCGGTTTTCATTTCCTTATACTTCCAATACGGAATTCCCTCGATATATTTATTGGCTTGCAACAAATCCACTATGCGCAACCAGTAATTCTCCATAAAATCATAACTTGAGGTTCTTATAGGAATCAAATAAAATCACTGTTATGAAATTAGGAGCATTCTCAATCAGCCTAAATGTTAAGGACATCAAAGTATCCAAGGATTTTTACGAAAAATTGGGGTTCACTGTTTTTGCGGGGGACCTTGAAAAAAAGTATCTCATCATGAAAAATGAGGATTCGCTCATCGGACTTTTTCAGGGCATGTTCGAGAATAATATTTTAACGTTTAATCCAGGTTGGGATACCAGGCAAAGAAACTAGACAGTTTTGATGATGTCAGGGAAATTCAAAAATCCTTAAAGAAAAACGACATTTCCCTACATCAGGAAGCGGATGAAAGTACAAGCGGACCAGCGAGTATTGTTTTGACGGATCCAGACGGCAATGCCATTTTAATAGACCAACATGTATAAATAATGGGAATAAGAGACTTGGTAAAAAGATGGTTCCAAATATGGGAATCAGGAGATTTTAATGCTCTTCCCATAGCTGAAAATTTTAAGCATACCAGCCCCTTTGGCACCATAGACGGCAAAAAAAAGTATGTGGAGCTGGTGGAGGCCAATAAAGATAAATTCCTAGGGCATCGTTTTGAACTGCACGACGCCCTATATGGAGAGGGTAAGGCCTGTGTGCGCTACACTACCACCCAGGGCGATTTTTCCATGGAGGTGAGTGAATGGTATTGTGTAAAAGACAATCTTATTTCAGAAATCATAGCATATTACCATATTGGGGAAATAAGGGAAGAGCGGAAATTGAGCGGACAAAAATAGAATGTTTGTCTTATACCCCTAACACTATCATTTTCTTCCGAAAACATAACAAATACTCTCTATTATTTCATAAATTAGAGATAGCCTCCTATCCCATGAACTTATATTGAAGTAATTCCCAACTGCTTGCGGAAAGACCTTTACTAACCTGCCATTGTTTAAACAATAACACAAAAGATGTGATAGGGTATACATGCACAACTTTTGAGAATCTAACACTCATGGAAAGAACCAAAATTAGGGTAACTACTACCATAGTCGCTGAGATATCCAAAGTTTGGGACTATTGGACCAAGGCGGAACATATTGTGAACTGGAACTTTGCTTCCAATGATTGGCACTGTCCGGCTGCAGAAAACAACCCCGTAACCGGTGGAAAATTCAAATATACCATGGCCTCCAAAGACGGGGAAATGAGCTTTGATTTTGAAGGGGTCTATGATGAAGTGATCCCACAAAGAAAAATCGCCTATTCCCTGGCAGACGGGAGACAGGTGACCATTACGTTTAAGAAGGAAATCAGAAAAACAAAAGTTACGGAGACCTTTGATGCCGAACAACTACATTCCGAAGAAATGCAAAGAAAGGGTTGGCAGGCCATCCTGGATAACTTTAAACAGTATGTAGAAACCACATAGGGCCTTATGCCGAACTGGTATTAACCCAATCCGAATGCATGCCAATCTTAAAAACACCCTACTATTGTTCGTATTTGCCTTGTTTATGGTAGGCTATAATCCCAAAAATAAGGAAAGTGATAAAAGGATAAGGTTGCCAATGGACATATCACGAATGAGGATTGTTTATCAGTCTGGAGCCTTCAACCTGACCGTGGTTCCGCCACATTTTTTTTCTTCTCGATCGCAGTCGAGAGGACTGGACAGTGGCACCGCCACCTTTTATTTACCCGCCGGCAGGGGCTAAAGATCTAGATCATAGCCCCAATAAAATATACGTCTCAGGGAACACTTCCTTGAATTTGCCATTTATTTTCTATATTGGTCTTCCATACACCAACCAACCAAACTCATGGATCAACAACCAACTAACACCCCTTCTGTTAAAGGCTTATCTGACAAAGAAATTTTCACCAAAATATGGACGTCGCCGAGATTGGTATTTCAATATATCAATGACCATCAATATGATAAATACGTCGCCATACTTTTAATTATAGCCGGTATTGCAAGAGCATTTGATAGGGCTGCCACAAAGAATCTGGGGGAC
>JBFIGS010000375.1:0-2210 GCA_041602195.1 Sediminicola sp.
GCGATCTCCTCTATCCTCTTTTTGGCCTGAATTACCAAATTCTGGGCTGTTTCGGCAGAACGTTTTAGGTTACCTTGGGTAACATCGTATAATTTGGCTTCCGCGGTATCCAAAAGATCAAATACGTCCGTTGCATCCTCATATGCCTCCTGAATGATCTCACTGGAAATTTTTATCAGACTGCGCTGAATATATTTTTGAAGGATAATACGTGCATGGAACTCAATATGGGCCGAGGATGCTACTTTTTGGGTGAGTTTAATCAAATAAAAATCCCCTCCTGCTGCCTCTAATTTCCCGTCTTTCTTCAATTGGGAAGAAACGGTTAATAAATCCACTGGTTCCGAGGTTTCAAACAGTTTGAAGATGGCCTCATAAATGAATCTATGGGCGTCCTTATAGAACACATCAGGATGTAGAATATCTATTACCTCATCTACCCCTTTCTTATCTATCATCATCGCCCCTATCACAACCTCCTCTAAATCAACTGCTTGAGGCGGTATTTTCCCCCTCTCAAGGTTGATTAAAGCAGATTGATCTATTTTACGACCGACAATCGGACTTGGTTTTTCCATGAGTGCTAAAGTATACTATTTAACCTTTAGTTAACAATTATTAGGGTCATAGGATGTTCACCATTAGTTAACAATAAGGGTGTTGATAAGTTACAAAATTGTGTTGATAACCAAAAAAATCTGGAGTTTGAATCCTCCAGATTTTAAGAAAGTTTTTTAAACGTGCTTATCAGCCGTTAAAGACACCCATGTTGGCATATTTATCCATTCGGGCATTCACCAAATCTTTTGGTGATAACTTTTTTAGCTCGTCATAATGTGAGCTAATTTTATTTTTTACGATTTCAAAAGTCTTTTCTCTATTGGCATGGGCTCCACCTACAGGTTCTTTGACCACCTCATCAATAAGCTTCAACTTCTTCATATCGGTGGAAGTCAGTTTCAACGATTCTGCCGCCTGTTCTTTATATTCCCAACTTCTCCAAAGAATGGAAGAGCACGATTCTGGAGAAATTACGGAATACCACGTATTCTCCAACATCAAAACTTTATCTCCTACTCCTATTCCCAAGGCTCCACCAGAAGCACCTTCACCAATAATCAATACGATGATCGGCACCTTCAATCTGGTCATTTCCAAAATATTCCTGGCAATGGCCTCTCCTTGTCCACGTTCTTCCGCTTCAATCCCAGGATATGCACCGGGAGTATCCACCAAACATACCACAGGTACGCCAAATTTTTCTGCTGACTTCATCAAACGCAAAGCCTTTCTGTACCCTTCGGGATTGGCCATCCCAAAGTTTCTATATTGTCTTGTTTTGGTATTGTAGCCTTTTTGCTGACCGATGAACATATACGTTTGGTCACCAATTTTTCCCAAACCTCCTATCATGGCCTTATCATCCTTTACGGTTCTATCACCGTGAAGTTCCAACCAGGAATCGCCACAAATAGCATTGATATAATCCAAGGTGTATGGCCTATTTGGGTGTCTCGAAAGTTGTACCCTTTGCCATGCTGTAAGGTTTTTGTAGATTTCTTTTCGGGTTTCGGAAAGCTTTTTCTCTATTTGCTTGCAGGTCTCCGTTACGTCAACGTCGCTCTCCTTTCCAATAACCATGCATTTATCTAATTGGTCTTCAAGTTCTTTGATCGGAAGTTCAAAATCCAAATACTCCATGAAACTACAGTTTAAATTATAAAAGCAGACAAATATAAAACTTTAAAGGAGAACCTTAGCGAACTCTTTTACTTTTTAACCTTGTCCAATTTTTTAGAATACCATTGGCAATTACAGTGGATAGAATCACCAGGGTCCCAATGTAAAACATGGGATCCATTTTCTCACTTTCCCCTAAGATAATAAAAGCCAAGAAAATACCATAAACAGGCTCTAAATTAATGGTCAGCATTACAGTGTATGGAGTGATAAACTTCATCACCTTTACCGAGGCTATAAAGGCATAGGCCGTACAAATTGACGCCAAAATAAAAATATACATCCAATCATCGGAGGAAAGCTGAAAGAAGTCTGTCGTAAAGCTTCCACTAAAAAAAAGATAAATAGACAAGAATACTACCCCACTTGCCATTTCGTATATGGAAATAACCGATGGCCTTTCCTTTTGAATCAGTTTCCCATTGATCAGGGAAAAAGTTGCCGACAATAGGGCCGATATAAGGGCCAGA
>JBFIGS010000376.1:0-2195 GCA_041602195.1 Sediminicola sp.
AGTCTGGGTACCGGAGTATGCAAGGGAATATCTGCAGGATAAATGGAACAAGGAACGTAAGACCTGTGAGCCAAAGGATTTACTCCCCATTGCAGAAGGTCAAATGCGTTTAGAAAATACCCTATCAAAAAAAGCCAATGATATTTTAATATGCGATACTGATCTCCTTGAGACCAAAGTATATTCTGAAGCATATTATTTGGGGTATTGTGACCCTGTATTGGAAAAGTACGCATTGGAAAACACCTACGATCTTTATTTGTTGACGTATATCGATATTCCTTGGGAGAAAGACGATCTTAGGGACAAGCCCGATGAAAGAGAACAAATGTTTTTGTATTTCAAGGATACTTTAGAAGAATATGGTCGAAATTTTGTTATTTTAAAGGGTGATACAAAATCCAGATTGGCCAAGGCCGTGGAACACATTGATAAATTACTAAAAAAATGACAGCATTTTCATCAAGCGACAATCAACAACTTTTAGATAAGGGAATTCAAAAAGAAAAGGTACTGGACCAAATTGAAACCTTTAAGGAGGGCATTCCTTTTGTGCATTTAGAGAAGGCAGCGATAATTTCGGACGGGATTTTAAAATTTAGTCCTACCGAGGAAAAAGAGTTGGTGTCAATTTTTGATAAACTGAAAGCCAAAAAAGCACTTTTGAAATTCGTGCCGGCCTCAGGTGCGGCATCTAGAATGTTTAAAGCGCTGTTTAACTTTTTGGAATCATTTGATCCATCAAAGGAAAGTTTAAAAACATATTTGGACAGGACCGGAGATAAAGATATAGAAGCATTTGTTGAAGGAATAAAGAATTTTCCTTTCTACGATAAAATAGAAAAGAGAATATCAGGAACTGCCAAATCTAAAGATGAAGAGGTCTATCTCTTTGTCCGGGAAATGCTGGCAGAGGACAAATTGAACTATGGTTTTTATCCCAAAGGCCTTTTGCCGTTTCATAAATATGGTCAACATGGGGCCACCCCCTTTGAAGAACATCTAAAAGAGGGTTCCCTATACGCTAAGGTTGATGGTGCCGCACAACTTCACTTTACTATCTCCGAGCAACATGATGAGATGTTCAAAAAAGAATTTAAAGAAGTGAACGATAGGGTATCCAAAGCTACGGGAACCGAGTTCCACGTAAGTTACTCCTATCAAAAGCCTGCTACAGATACGGTGGCAGTAACCATGAGCAATGAACTGTTCCGGAATTCAGACGGCTCCTTGCTTTTCCGGCCAGGTGGTCATGGAGCATTGATTGAAAACCTCAACGAACAAAATGCCGATATCATCTTTATTAAAAATATTGATAATGTTGTGGTTGACCAGGTTGTTGATCAGGTAGCCAACAGTAAAAAGGTGTTGGCAGGATTACTGTTGAAACTGCAAGAAAAGGCATTTGCGTATGCCGCCTTATTGGAAAACAATGGAGAGACCTTGGACGAGGTACTGGAGGTTAAATCCTTTCTGGAGGAACATTTAAATGTGAGGTTCGTTCCAAACTTCGATAGCTTTACCATAGCGCAACAATTGGAAATCTTAAAGGACAAGCTCAATAGACCGATCCGAATTTGCGGAATGGTAAAAAATGAAGGGGAGCCTGGTGGAGGTCCTTTTTGGATAAAGGATAAATCAGATCATATATCCCTACAGATCATAGAGAGTGCCCAGGTGGATATGTCCAATGCTGGTCAGGTGGAAATTTTTAAAAACTCAACCCACTTTAATCCAGTGGATCTCGTCTGTGGGGTAAAGAACTATAAAGGTGAAAAATTTAATCTTTTAAATTTTGTGGACCATAAACAAGGGTTTATCACCCAGAAAACCAAAGATGGCAAGGATTTAAAAGCTCTGGAACTTCCTGGACTGTGGAATGGGGCAATGGCATATTGGAATACGATATTTGTGGAGGTGCCGTTGGTGACCTTTAACCCGGTTAAAACCGTAAATGACCTATTAAAACCTACCCATCAAGTGCACTAAGTATTTTTAACCAAGTTCCCAGTCAATCAGGTAACATGGTATATTGCAATAGTTTGGTTAACGCATAATTTCATTATAAATTGGGATAGTAAATAGTTCTGTTTTTATTATGATATATGAATGTCTGCATGTAAATTTGCCCCATCTCAAAGGGGTGCTTGTTTCGGCAGGCTGAGATTATACCCAAGGAACCTGGGCGGGTAATG
>JBFIGS010000377.1:0-2110 GCA_041602195.1 Sediminicola sp.
CAGGTATGCCGTGGATACCAAATGGCATGTTCCCCATTTTGAAAAAATGCTCTATGACAACGGGCAAATGGTAAGTTTATATGCCAGGGCCTATGCAGTAACAAATAACAACCTCTACAAAAAGACAGTAAAAGAAACGATCGACTTTATAACAAAAGAGCTTATGGCTCCAAACCATGGATTTTATTCTTCCTTGGATGCCGATAGTTTAAACACTGAAAATAAATTGGAGGAAGGGGCCTATTATGTTTGGACGGTTCCTGAATTAGAGAGTTTGTTAGGGGATCAATTCAAAATCTTTAAGGACTATTACAACATAAACGACTATGGGCTTTGGGAGCATGGGAACTATGTCCTCATAAAGGATGTTCCGGACCTGGAAATTGCTGCTAGACATTCATTGACCCTTGTGGAATTAAATGCCACCATTGAAGCGTGTAAAAATATTTTAAAAAAAGAAAGGGAAAAAAGAAACCGACCCAGATTGGATGACAAGATCCTCACCTCATGGAACGGCTTGATGCTAAAAGGATTGGTGGATGCGTATAGGTATCTTCAAAATGATGCCTATTTGGATTTGGCCGTCAAAAATGCTAATTTCATTCTGAATCATTTGACCACTGAGGAAGGCGGGCTATTTCACAACCATAAAAATGGAACAAGTTCTATCAAAGGTTTCCTCGAAGATTACGCAGCGGTAATAGAGGCTCTTTTTGCACTCTATGAGGTTACATTTGATGAGAACTGGCTCTTAAAAGCCAAGGAACTTCTAGACTTTTGTATCAATAATTTTTATGATGAAGAAAGTGGGCTCTTCTTTTTCACCTCAAAAATTGATGCCTTTGTAATTAGAAGGACCTTGGAAGTGGCTGATAACGTCATCCCGGCATCCAATAGTATTATGGCCCAATGTTTGTTTAAATTTGGAAAACTCTTTCCCATTGAAGGCTATGGTGATCTTGCCCAACAAATGCTCTTAAACGTCCAAGAAAATTTCACAAAAAATGCACAGGGATATGCCAATTGGCTTCATTTGGTCCTTTACTCCCAGCTGAACTTTTATGAAATCGCTATTGTTGGCCATGAATCCGGAAAAAAAGCAAAAGAGCTAAATACCCACTATTTGCCTCAGGCTCTTGTTGCCGGAAGCAATAAAGCAAAAAACGACCTCCTATTATTACAAAATAGATTTGTGGAACATGCCACACCAATTTATATCTGCCAAGAGGGCAGTTGTAAATTACCGGTCCATACCATTGAAGAAACTTTGTTGCAAGTGAACCCTAACAGGGAGGATTAACAGTACTTTAAGCCCATAAACTTGATAGGTGACCCTATTTTTTGTTTTTTTGTTAAAATTTTAGAAAAAGTATATGATAGAAATAGACAAAGTTGAAAAATACGTAGGCGATTTCACCCAATGGGCGATTGAATTCTTACCTAATATAATTGCTGCAGTTCTGATCCTTTTCATAGGACTCTGGGTGGTTAAAATGATTAACAAATTGGTCCGTAAATTCTTTGAAAGACAAGAATTTGATTTGGCTTTGGAGCACTTCCTACAAAGCTTTATCAGCATTGCCTTGAAATTCCTGTTGTTTGTCCTAGTGATCACACAATTGGGGGTACAATCATCTTCTTTAGTAGCCATTGTGGGTGCTGCCGGACTTGCCGTTGGTCTGGCGCTTCAAGGTTCCTTGGCGAACTTCGCCGGTGGGGTACTGATACTGATCTTTAAACCTTTTAAAGTAGGAGATTTTATTTCTGCACAAGGTGTGGACGGTACGGTGACAGAGATTTCTATTTTCACCACAAAACTGAGCACCTTTGGCAACCAGATTGCCATAATTCCCAACGGGCAATTGTCCAATAACAACATTATCAATTACAATGCACAGGACACAAGGCGTGACAAGATCACTATGGGTATTGGGTATGGTTCCAATATTAAGGAAGCGAAAGAAATATTGCTTCAGATCTGTGCCGAGAATGATAAGATCCTAAAGGATCCGGCCCCAGTGGTTTATGTAGATGCTTTGGCGGATAGTTCAGTAAACCTTTCTCTCCGTTTTTGGGCGAACAATCCAGATTTCTGGGAGGCACACTTTCA
>JBFIGS010000378.1:0-2091 GCA_041602195.1 Sediminicola sp.
AAGGAAGGCGTTAAAAATGCCCTGACCATACACTTAATGGAGGGCGATCATAGAATAAGTTCGCCCATAAGGATCAAACCAGAATTTGGACCTTTGAAATTGATAGGGGAAGGGGCGGAAAAGACAGTGGTAAAAGGTTCCAAAGTGCTTAATTCCAAATGGGAAAGGTTCAATGATCATATTTTTGTAGCACAATTGCAGAAGGAGGACAGTTTTGATCAGCTATTCGTTAACGGAAATAAACAAATATTGGCACGTTACCCCAATTACGACGAGAATGGAGGGCACTGGCAGGATCACGCCGAGGATGCAATTGCTCCGGAAAGGGTAAAAACATGGCCCAACCCCAAAGGGGCTTTTGTGCATGCTATGCATAGCGGGGAGTGGGGCGGATTTCACTATGTTTCCACAGGGGTAGATGAAAATGGGGAGCTTGAATTATCCGGAGGCTATCAGAATAATCGTCCCTCAAAAATGCATGCCAAATACCGTATGGTAGAAAATGTATTTGAAGAATTGGATGCACCGGGCGAGTGGTTTTTGGATGGGGACCATAAATTATTCTATTGGCCGGCAGAAGGGACGGATATTAACAATGTCCTGGTAGAAGGGGTACAACAAAAACATTTGCTGGAAATAGTGGGCTCTGAGGAAAATCCTGTTAGGGATATAGTAATAAGCGGAATACGATTTGAACATGCCCAGCGCACGTTTATGGAAAAGTATGAGCAATTGCTAAGAAGCGATTGGACCATTTATAGAGGTGCGGCCCTTTTTATTGAAGGGACACAAAATGTGAAAATTAAAAACTGTGAACTGACCAATTTGGGAGGTAATGCTATTTTAGCAAGTAACTTCAATAGGCAGCTAAGCATTGCGGATAACCATATTCATGATTGCGGGGCATCGGGGATCAGTTTTGTAGGTAGTCCAGAAGCGGTAAGGTCGCCTTCGTTTCAATATGAAGAATTTGTTCCTTTGGCGGAAATGGATACAGTTCCCGGGCCTAAATCAAACAAATATCCCAGTAATTCCATCGCGGAGAACAATCTCATTTATCGTATCGGCAGGGTGGAAAAGCAAACGGCCGGGGTACAGATTGCCATGGCCATGGATATTACGGTAAGTCACAACAGTATTTATGATGTTCCAAGGGCCGGGATCAATATCGGGGATGGCACATGGGGCGGACATATAATTGAATATAATGATGTTTTTAATACCGTCCTGGAATCTGGAGATCATGGGGCCTTTAATTCTTGGGGAAGGGACAGGTTTTGGCATCCCAATCGCGAAACTTTGAATGAAATTGTGGCCGCCAACCCAGAAATGCCCAAATGGGATGCCATCCATACTACCGTAATCAGAAATAATAGGTTTCGTTGCGATCATGGATGGGATATAGATCTGGACGACGGATCCTCCAATTACCACATTTATAACAATCTGTGTTTAAATGGTGGAATTAAATTGCGTGAAGGATTTTATCGCACCGTGGAAAATAACATTATGATAAATAATGGCTTCCATCCACATGTATGGTTCAAGAACAGTGGGGATGTTTTTAAGCACAATATCGTTTTCACCGAGCACAAGGATATAAGATTACAGGATTGGGGCAAGGAAGTGGATTATAACCTTTTTCCAGATGTGGAGACCTTAACAACAACCCAAAAAAAAGGGGTGGATACTAACAGCATTTTCGGTGATGCATTATTTGTGGATGCCAAATTAGGGAACTATACGGTAAAAGAGGAGTCGCCCGCCTTTAAAATAGGGTTTAAAAACATTGCTATGGATAGTTTTGGGGTTACCGATACCAAGCTAAAGTCCTTGGCCAAAACCCCTACCATTCCCACTATGTTTTTTGGTGATAGCAGTGAAAAGGATGCAGTGGTAGATTGGTTGGGTGCACAAATAAAAAGTATTGCCACTATGGCCGAGAGGTCGGCTTCCGGTCTCAACAAGACAGCGGGTGCCCTAATATTGGCCATAGACCCACAGACTGTTATAGGAATTTCCCCGCTTCAGGTAGGGGACGTTATAATATCTGCCGAAGGCGATGAAATAGATACGGTTGCAGATTTAATG
>JBFIGS010000379.1:0-2068 GCA_041602195.1 Sediminicola sp.
ACGATGTGTATATGCTGCCTAAACATTTGGATGAAAAAGTAGCAAAATTGCACTTGGAAAGATTGGGAGTTGAATTGGAAACCCTACGTCCAGAACAAGCCAAATACATTGGGGTTTCTGTTGAGGGACCATTTAAACCTGAATATTACAGGTATTAATATTCGGTAGCACCGAACAATACTAATAGTGAGGATTTAGAGCCCTTATCTTATGAGAAGTAAGATAAGGGTTCAATCTTTAAATGACACACCCAATAAACCAACCGTGTATTCATGAAAATAATTTTAACTGGAGCCACAGGAACACTTGGATCCAAGATACTTTTCTCCCTCTTTGAGCAGAAATCTCAACATATAGAAAAGGTTTTTCTACCCATCCGAAGTAAAAATTCGACCACTCCAGAGGAGCGAATTCAAAAAATGCTCCACAGTGAATATGCCCCCAACTTCATCAAGGACAATCTGCCCAGCATTCTAGACAGGATACAGGTTATTGATGCTGCATTTCTTTTGGACCCGGCTTCATTTCTGAAGGATCAAAAAATAGCGTTTTTCATTCATTCGGCAGGTTTTGTCAATCTTTCTACAGACCATAGTGCCAAAGAAGACATTTTCAAGGAAAATTATAAGTTTACCAAGGATATATTTACCGCTTATACGCCCTTCATAACTAAGTTCGTCTATATCAGCACCGCCTTTGCGGCAGGTGATATTGGAGGAGTTCTGGACAATGATTATTCCAACAAGCACAAGGGCAAATACCGCAACCATTATGAAGCCTCCAAGCATGCTTCGGAAAAATTCCTATTGGAAGCTGGCGTAGAAAACAATATTCCGGTACAAATCCTAAGACCTAGCGTCTTGGGCGGTAATATCAAGGACCACCCCCACTTTTTTATTTCAAAATATATGGTCTTTTACCTCTTTGCCAAGTTTTTCCACAATAGTAATTCCAATGACCTTATTAGAATCTCAACCACGGATACTGCCGGACTAAATATAATACCAACAGATTATGCCGCACGGGTAATTGTAAAGGCGATGGAAACGGACATTGGGCAACTGAATATCGTCCACTCCAAAGAAACGAACCTCATGACAGGAATGTCCAAAATTTTTGATATTGTCGGTTTTAAGAACTTTAGTTTCACCCAAGAAAAAATCAATGGGGATACTGGTTTTAAATCGGATTTGGAAAAATTTTATTACGAGACCATCGGGGTACATCTAAATCCGTATTTGACCTCTAAGCCCAACCAATGGGATACTACCGTATTGGAGAGCATCCTCCCCATCCCAAACTATGATTTGGAGGAATATCTTTCGCAGACCGTAACTTTTGCGAAATCTAAAAAATTCAGAAGTCAGCAGTGGTAAGCCGATCATAAAAAAAGCCCTAAGTTCAGCATTGACCTAGGGCTTTTTCCAATATTGATGGTAATTAACTAGTAGGCTTCGGCCATCATCCCGTTCAAATAATAACAATCTGTCTGCTCCTTAATAACGGCCAACCCCTCCTCTTTGGATTGTAATGGATTTATTTTCACTTCCTCCCCATTGGGCATGTAGACGATATAAAATCCTTCTTTAAAGGAAGAAAGCTTAATGATTTCCCCGTTAGGCTTTACGGCATTCCATGATTTTTCGTGTGGCCTATATACCAAATCCACTTTTTTACCTTTTTTAGGTCCGTCCAAAACAGTGATTTCCATTCTGTTTTTGGTGGCGATCATTTCAAAAGTATTACCATCCCTTTCTACTATCTGAATTTCCGAATCCCCATCCTGCATGGCGATAGGGTTAGAGCCCGACCAAAATTCGATCACATTGAAAATAAGGGCATCCCCAACAAAAAAGAGACCGTAAACAGGAATAATGTTCAAACCCCAAAAAATTAGGTTGTTCACGAATTTACTATCAGAAGCACTTTGATTCCAGTCTTTTAAGTTATTAAAGGCATTGAAGGAACCTAAACAACTTGAAAATAACAAGGACAAGGAAAGAAAACTACAAGCGATTAATTTTTTCATACTATGGTTATTTTTTGATTATTAGTCTAAAATTAATTC
>JBFIGS010000380.1:0-2061 GCA_041602195.1 Sediminicola sp.
GTTATGAGATGACCATTCCCAAAAACAGCATCGGTATGGTTAATTTAAGGGAGGTTGCATCCAAAGAAATAAGTATCATTAAAAATGGAGTACCGCTTAAAAACAACAGCATAAAAAACCTGGAAACAGGAAAGTTCGAACTCAATGAAGGGGATTATTCCATAGTTGTATCACCAAAATAATAACCATAATATGCTATTACCTTAATACAATTCTTTAAACCAAGAAATGTATTTTAACAATAGTTAAGACACCAATGATTACCATGAAATCACATAATACTTCCATTAAAAAGTACATTGTATACAGCTTATTGTTTCTCCCACTTTTTACCTTAATGGCCCAAAACAATATCTCTGCGGGTGCAGATGAGCGAACCCCATCAAAGGCACAATATTTTAGTTGGATCAACAATACCAACGAAGGTGCCACGGCGGAACATACCAAGATCAATCTTGAATTTTTTGGTTGGCTTAAAAAGGAATATGGGATGCAATTGGACATTTATGCTTTGGATGCTGGGGCCATAGATGGCAAGAATTTTTATGGTAGTATTTATTCGGATCGATTTAAAAAGCAATTTCCTGATGGATTTGACCCTATTTACGAACAAGCTAAAAACTTGGACATACGATTAGGGGTTTGGGGAGGACCTGACGGATTTGGGGATACACCGGAGGAAGAAAAGGCTAGAATAGATCAAATGGTAAAACTATGTAGGGATTATGATTTTGCCCTGTTCAAATTTGATGCAGTTTGCGGGCCTTTGCGTCCTGAAAAAGAAGATGCCTTCATTACTATGATGGAAGAAGCCCGTGAACATAGTCCTGATTTAATTTTATTAAACCACCGTCTGGGTCTTGATAAAGCCAAACCCTATGCCACTACTTTTTTATGGGGAGGCAATGAGACCTATATAGACGTGCATATGGCAAATACTATGACAGCGCCACACCATAGGGCACAGGCAATGTCCAGAGGGCTTGTTCCCGACTTACAGCGCCTAACGGAAGACCATGGTGTTTGTATCTCCTCCTGTTTGGATTATTGGGAAGATGATTTAATATTACAATCCTTCAACAGGAGTTTAATTCTCTCTCCAGAAATTTACGGAAATCCTTGGCTATTGAATGACGATGAATTTTCTAAATTGGCCCATATCTACAACCTTCATAAAAAATACAGGGATATATTGGTCGATGGAAAAGTACTAAGTGAATCTTATGGTCCCAATGCCGTTTCAAGGGGGAATGGCAAAACCCAAATATTAAGTCTTAGAAATTTAAATTGGGAAAAGGCCACCTATTCCATAAAATTAAATGAAGAGATAGGTCTTAATACTGATGGGGATATAACCCTGATTCAATTACATCCTACCGAAAAATTGATAGGTACTTTTTCCAAAGGCGAATCAATTCCTGTAGATGTCCTCCCCTTCAGATCTGGACTGTTTTTGGCCACCACAGAAGAATACGAAGCTCCCCTTATAGCTGGGGCAAACTTTCAAACCATAAAAAATGTTTCCGATGCCCCAACTGAAATGGAAGTTTTAGGAATGCCGGGAACTACAGCCAACATACAACTCCTAAATGGGGAACAATATACCTCAGCGGAAATCAATGGTAAAAGTATTCAACAATTACTGAAAGGAAAAAAATTAAAACTGAAATTTCCCGGAAAGGAATTAAAACAAAACTTTCATCGCAAACTAAATCCGTTCACAGAAATAGCTATTCCGGAAGATGTGGAAACCCTATACGAAGCTACTGTATTTGCCGCCGACAACAATGCTTTGGAAGTACGCTCCCTGCTGCGATCGGGAGAAACCAACATTCCCGAGGTGAAAGCTGCCCGGGATGCATTTTTCAATCAAGAAGCTTTTGTGAATAGAGGAGTTTGGGACAAGAATTTATTTGATGGCAATTTGGAAACCGGATTTTGGCCACAAAAAAAATATCGATTGGATACACGTATCGAAGGAGGTACTTTAAGATTGGATTTAGGAGAAATAACCTATTTGGACAAACTCGTAATCACTGTTCCCAATGAATTTGCCTTACA
>JBFIGS010000381.1:0-2057 GCA_041602195.1 Sediminicola sp.
ATATGGATTGGTACTTATGAATGCGGATGCCGAACTTAGGGTGGTTGGGGATTTTCAAATTAGTGTCCTACAGGAATATATAGGGCACTACGGGTCTTTCTAGAATTCTATTTCCAAGGCAATGGGGCAGTGGTCGGAACCAAAATAATCCGATAGGATATCTACAGACTTTATGCGATCTACCAAAGACGTGCTTACCAAGAAATAATCTATTCGCCAGCCCGTGTTTCTTTCCCTGGATTTGAAACGATAGCTCCAATAGGTATATGCTATGGTATCTGGATGAAAATGCCTGAACGAATCCACAAAACCGGCTTCGATAAAATTGTCCATGCCATCAATTTCAATTTGGGTGTATCCTGCAGTTTTGTTATAGTTACTTTTATCGTTCTTAAGGTCTATTGCCCTATGGGCTACGTTAAAATCCCCACAAGCAATTACAGGTTTTGTCTTTTCAAGGTTTTTCAGGTACTTTAAAAAATCGGCATCCCATTGTTTACGGTAGTCCAGACGATCCAATTGCTGTCCGGAATTGGGCACGTAGACATTCACCAAGTAAAAATCATTGTACTCCGCACACTGTATTCTACCTTCGCTATCGTGTTCCGATACCTGCATATCTTTGGTTACGGCAATAGGTTCTATTTTGCTGATAAGTGCAGTACCGGAATATCCTTTCTTATCGGCCGAATTGTAATGCATGGTATAATGTTCCATTGCGGAAAGGGTCTCCTCAACCTCATGGTCCTGGGCCTTGGTCTCTTGAAGACATAGAATATCAGGTGCCATTTTATTTATGGATTCGAAAAAATCTTTTTTGGCAACGGCCCTAATTCCGTTGACATTCCATGAAATTATTCTCATTGTTAGGATATTATTTTGGACAATGCTATGAAAAATACAATTCGGAATAAAGATAATGATTCCGAACTATTTTTATAAAACGATCACTTAAAGTTTTGCCCAATCCGTTATCAACTATTCATAGAAATGGAATAAGGTTTACTCTTCCTTATTCCTATAAATTGAGATTAGAATAACCAGTCCAATAATGGCGGAAAGACTAAAACCTATTGCGCCCAATACGGGTATTCCGCTAATCTTTGGAGGCATATCGGCCATTACCAAAAGGGCAGAGCCAATGGAGAGGGCTGCAATAATAACCGCATAGACCAAACGGTTAAAGGCAGTTTTTAGCGACTTTCTAAACTCGTTCAAGCCTTTGTGCTCATGCACAATGACCAACTTCCCATCTTTGATCTTATCTACTATTTCATTAATGTCCGTCGGCAATTTATCCAGCAGCGCATTGTAATCTTGAAATCTATTTAGGTTCTTTTGAAAAAGTCGCTTTAGGCCAAACCTTTTACGGGTTATCTTGGCCATATAGGGTTCTAGGTTATCCGTTATATTGAATTCTGGATCCAATTTTAGTCCTACACCCTCAATTATTACCAAAGCGCGTATTAGAATATACAAGTAATGCGGTATGGTAATCTTATTTTCATAAAGCACATTTTTAAATTGTTTCAAGGTGGTCCCCAACTTAATGTTACGGATAGAGGTATTGCTTATGCCTTCAATCAATTCGTACAAATCATACTCCAGCTTTTTTTCGTCGGGAATGTCGGTTTTTAGGGCTATTTTTTTTAAGACGGAGATGATTTTCCTTACATCCTTTTTTAAAAAACAAAGCAGCAGTTCTATGAGTGCCTCCTTGTCATTGGGCATAATGGTACCCATCATGCCAAAATCTATGAAGCAGATTTTTTGGATCTCGGGTAACACAAATAGATTTCCGGGGTGTGGGTCCGCGTGAAAAAAGCCGTGTTCCAAAACCTGTTCCAGATATAGATCTACCCCAACTTTGGCTACGGCGCTGGAATCAATATTGCTTTCCTTTAATTTATGCAGCTCGGAAACCTTGATTCCGTCTATCCACTCCATACATATGATATGGTCGTTGCTAAGCTCGCGATATAGATGGGGGACATAGATAGCCTCGTTGTCCTTGAAATTCTTGGCGAAATGTTCCATATTGTCCATTTCCCTATGAA
>JBFIGS010000382.1:0-2056 GCA_041602195.1 Sediminicola sp.
AAAAGACACTTTTCATTTTGGAAATAATTCACCGTATACACGATGGCGTTCCAAGCGTTAGTGGAAAAGTCGGTGGGCAACAAAATTTTTTTCATCCTTACATCTTTTTAAATTATCTAGGTAGATTCTGCATCACCAAAAAGGGTACCTTTAAGTGTAGCCCAATTTCGTCTACCGTTGATCTGTAAAGCATATCTTCCAAGAATGAATGGCGCGAGTTTACCATGACCAATAAATTTATGTTGTTCTTTTTGATGTGATCCATAATGGCTTCCGCCTTATTATTTGTGGGGAGCCTTTCAAAAAACAGGAAGGCTTCTGCCAATGATTCCCTAAGGAAACGTTGGTTGTCTATCTGTCTGTTGCTTAAATCTTCAAAGTCTGAAATGTAAAGGCAATATATTTCAGATTTAAATTCGGCG
This sequence comes from Sediminicola sp., assembly GCA_041602195.1. Lineage (GTDB taxonomy): Bacteria > Bacteroidota > Bacteroidia > Flavobacteriales > Flavobacteriaceae > Sediminicola. Next base: position 423 of record JBFIGS010000382.1, read on the forward strand.
GCCAAGGTGTTCAATAACTTCAATTCCCTACGTTTATAGGGCAGCATATAATCTGTGGGAAACAATATCTTTTTTGGCTGATGGTACTTAAAGTCCAAAGGAACAGCGAGTACTGGGCACTGTACGTATTTGAAAACCTGTACCGTATGGCTGCCGAAAGTAATTTTTTTGTCGGCCGTTTGTCCCTTTGTTCCCATAATCACCATGTCCACATTTAGTTCGTTAACACAATCGTTAACTGCATCTACCAGGGTTTCGAATGCCGAAAGTGTTTTGTAGGTGTGTTTCGGATTATGCTCTCTAAGGATGAGTTTTTGGGTTAGATCTTCTAAGGATTTATCCGTATTATTTTTAATGGCTTCCTTTTGCTGTTCAAAAGAGGTTTCGCCATTGGTCTTAAACGGGCCATAGACATCGTCGGCATAGGCATGTAGGAAGTAAAAATTGGTTCGTTCGCATTTATACAGATTCAAGGCATAATCAATAGCATGCATTGCACTGCTGGAAAAATCGGTAGGAATCAAAACGGTTTTCATAGGTTTTCTTTTGTATACCTACCAAATTTATTGGTTGCGGCATATAAAACCTATGATATTTATCAGTAGCTATTGATCAAGATGTATACGTAGCTTGCTCGTGCAATACCAGCAACGGTACTCTGGTTTGGAAACTAATTTTTTTAATGGTATTGTCAAGAAACAGTTGTTGTAGAAAATTGAGGTTCTTGGCTACCATGATTACCATATCTATTTTTTTATGGATTACGAATTTCTCGATGACATTTTTTGCCCTATTGTCCTCTAAGTTGTGAATACTATACGATTTGTCATGAAGTTCCAGTAAATAGTCCTGTAAATAAACCATGTTCTCATTTTGGGCCAGATTAAATTTCACATTGGGTTTGGTGACATTTACCACCTTTAAGTTGGCCTTGGAGGTACGGAGCATTTTTGAAATGGCTTCCAATATGGAGTGCGAATAGAAAATATTATAATCTGTAGGAAAGGCAATTTTCTTTGGTAAGGATGGTTCTGCCTTTTCAGGTATAACCAATAGATTGCAGTGTACTTTGGTCATGACATTTCCGGTATTGCTACCTAAAATGGTTTCTTTTAAACCTGAAGACCCTTTGGTTCCCATGACAATAAGATCTACCTTTTTATCCAATACGGTCTTGCGAATAATATCTACAAGGTTTCCATAATCTTGAAGTGCAATAAAATGATGATTTTTGCTGTCGGTAATGTTTTGGATACGGGCAAAAATGTCAGTTAGATTATCCTTGAGGGATTCATTGTCAGTTTTGGAAGGCATTATGAACGAATTGCTCTGCACACCGGATTGGCTTAAACGGCCTACATGGAGTACATAAAAATTACAGGGAACGCTCTTGAAAAGCTCAATGGCATATTCAATTGCGGTCCAAGAATTATTGGAAAAGTCCGTGGGGAACAGTATATTTTTCATTCATTCGATTATCAACGATGCCACAAAATTACGGTTATGGCCAAAGTTGTAATATGATATTGGTCATCTTGAGTAAAAAAGATACCTCAAGGATTCAAAAAATTATTCTAATTGATAAACTGCAAGGCCTTTAATTCCTTGATTCGTATATTTCTGCCCTCAATGTC
>JBFIGS010000383.1:0-2050 GCA_041602195.1 Sediminicola sp.
CTCAATAATATCTTCCCTGTTGGAATCTACTTTTGGATTGTAAAGATCCTTGCTTATAGGATAGGCCTTTATGGCCACATCCTCCATATCATCTTCCATTACTTTACGGATTTCTTCTTCGTTGAGGTCGTTGTTCAACCAAACGTCCACATCCTCGTCCCTTAAAATTATGGGTCTCCTATTTTTGGTATTGTGTATTTTTTTAAAAAGGGGAGTAGCTGCCTTGGTCAAGATGGTAAAAGTGTTGTAACCGTCCTTAGTAATCGTATAGAGTCCGGCTAGGCTCATTAGGGCTTCATTTTTTCGTTCAAAATAAAACGGAACCTTAAACTTCTTGGGAGCCGTGTGCGGCTCGTAAAATCCGTTTACGGGGATTACGCAGCGCTTGGTCATGGCACTAAACCTATAGATAAAATGATCAAAGAGTTTTTCTGACTGGGCGTTGAGTCCCGCCCCAAACTTGGCGGCCTCCTTGTAATAATTTTTGTAATCGGCCCCTGTGGAGTTCTGTGGCATTATGCCCCACATGGAAGGGGTAATATGATTGCTTTTTTCTTGTGGAATGATCCATAATAAGGGGTGTGCCCATCCATTGGCATGGTGATAGGTAAGTTCGCCCTCAATGGGGGTTTTGCCCATTAATTTTGAAACATTGTAAAATTTCTCCACCTCCTTGGCAGAAGTGGTTACCCTAGTACCGAAACACATAATAATAGTTTTACCCTAATTTAAGAATTTAACTTTTCTGGATTGACTTCAAAATCAAAAAATCGTAAATTTGGAAAAAATCCATAAAATAGGATTATTTCCAAATAATGAAGAATATTGTGTACAGAAATCATGATCGATATGCCATTAAACGTCTTTTAATGGAGATCGGTGCACACCAATTGAACAAGGAATGTGAGTTGATGAAACTTCCATTTCCAAAACGCCTTGGTCTATTTTATATAGAAAGTTCCGATGACTGTGTGTACCTGGTGTATAAATATTATGATGGGACAAGAAAGATCATGAAATTGGACCGTTATGAACTTCCAGAAGCCGGATGGGAAAGGGTTTCTTTAGAGTAATGCTCCTTTGGTGTTGGATGGTATTGAGAAGTGGGAATTAAAATAAAGGAGAGATTAGAATCTAGATACTAGACTATTGACCTATGTTGAAAGTTTAAAAGTTGAAAGTAGCCGAAACATTTATTTCGAACGAACGATAGTGAGGAGAAACCGAAGCTTGAGCGAAGGTTCACGAATACCCGTAAAATAGAAATGTCATGAGCTAAATTACACCAGCAGCTCCAGCCTATTTTGTGTGACTTCTCGTCGTCCCCAAAAGGAACTCTGTCGAAGTGACTTACATTGTCCGTTTGAATGCATTCGGATATCTTTCGGGAGAGAACTTCCTGGGTGTAAATCCGCTAACGGCTCCCCTCTTGGAAATAAAGGGGAGTTTGAAATCCCGAACCCTAAACCGATCCTCTATATATTTTCCTAATCCCAAGGCCCGCACTTTTAATCCCTTCCGTCTTCGCTTATGGCTAAGCCACCTTCCCTTAACCAAGGGAAGGAGCCCTTGCTGTCGTCGTTGCGAGCGCAGCGCGGCAATCTGTTTGTTGTCAGAACGCAACAAATTCCACTTTTAAGAGAACATGTACCGTTTTTTTAGTGGAACTACCTGCCCCGTATTTTGGCGGGGTTCGGGAGTGTTCAGTAGTCAATATTCTTCTAAGGTATGTTCATAAGTAGTTTTGACCCTTGATGGAAACATGAACCGACTTTAATTTTGTTCTGCGTTGTTCCACTAAAACAACGTATGTTTACGTTCATATAAAACCAACCCCATCTTTAAACCAAATATGACCCCAATATTCCCGGGATATAAAGGAATTAATTCCATCTTCCAACCTATCCTATCTAGGGTAACCTACCAACCCAGATAATGAAAAAACCACTACTTTATACAATACTGTTATTGATTATTGCTTGTAATTCGGACAATGTTATCCCAGTGACAAATGTAGAAGAAATACCAACAGAGGAAGAGACCTTGCCAG
>JBFIGS010000384.1:0-2048 GCA_041602195.1 Sediminicola sp.
GAAATTTCCGAAGAGGTGGTTTATGAGGAGCTTCAGGTTTAGGTGTCTTTTAATACTATGAGTATCAATAAGCATATCACCCTATTAAATAGTAATGTGTTCTTCTGGATCCACAATTATTTTTTCCTGGCGTAGCACCTTGCTAAAAACAAAGGCCCCAATTTCTTTGATAGGCTCATAAAGAACCGATTCTTCTATGGTCTCATCCTTTATCATACCGAACTTAAACAAAGAATTGTGGAAAAATATTAATAATGCCCCTAAGATCACGGCTACCTTTAACATGCCGAAAATACCACCGGCAATTCTATTTAAAAGTCCAAGCATCGCAAAATCCACTATTTTGGTAAGTAGCCTTCCCACGAGGGATACCAGGAGTATGATAATGACAAAGGTGAATATAAATGCTGTTAGGTTCATGTAATTTTCATCCCAAGTAAAATGTTGGGACAGGTAGTCCCCAACGATATATGAGAAGTGAATAGCGCCATAAAGTCCGGCTATAAGGGCAATAAGGGAGGCTATTTCTATTAAAAGTCCATTTTTTAATCCTTTTAAAAGCCCAAAAAGGAGTAAGATGCCCAAAACAATATCCAAAAAACTCATATAACGTTGTTTTCACAAATATAGAATTTTGATTTGTACCTTTGGGGCTACAATAAAAGTCATGGCTAGAGATATTGAATTAAAAGAACGATGGGACGTGTTGGTAACCAAATTATCCTCCCAATTTGCTGATGGAGATCCTTTGGAGCTCGATGCTATAATCTATTTGGTGGGCGTTCAGGAATTAGGGCAATTGCATAGGAACTTTAAGAAGGATGAAAAGGTGAACCTGATGCACATCGCCATATGTCGACTGTTAGAGCCTTACGGCTATTATGAGTTTGAATTTTTCGATGAAGAAGGATGGCCGCATTATACCATAAAAGAAGAACTTCCCACCTTAAAGTCGGGAGAGCAATCGATCTTAATGAAAGAGGCTTTGGTCGGGTATTTTTTGGAGAAACAATATATCAACTGATTTTATGCATCTTGATACCCCATATTATGCTGTAATTTTTACTTCTACAAGAACGGATGGAGACAAGGGTTATGTCACTATGGCGGAAGAGATGGAGGAATTGGCCAAAAAGCAACCGGGCTATTTAGGTTTCGAAAGTGCACGGGAAAATATTGGGATCAGTATAAGCTATTGGAAAAACCTACAGGCTATTTCAGATTGGAAACAGCAAACAGAACACCTATTGGCCCAAAAAAAGGGCATTTCCGATTGGTATAGCTGGTATAAGGTCCGCGTATGTTTGGTGGAGCGGGAGTACGACTTCACTAAGTAAATTAGCTTTTATTCACCTTTCTATAGTAGAGTCATTCTAATGACAAATGTGAAATTAATCCAGTTTATCCGTGAGCTTTTGGAAAACTGTTTTGGCATTTTTATTCTCATAAAGTACCTCGTAAACCGCATTCAAAATAGGGGTCTTTGATTTCTTTTTGTGCTTTTCATTTAAGATATAGGCGCTTTTTGTGGCATAATATCCTTCTGCCACCATACTCATTTCCATCATGGCACTTTTTACGGTATACCCCTTGCCTATCATATTACCGAACATACGGTTGCGACTAAATACGGAATAACCGGTAACCAATAGGTCACCCAAATAAGCCGAATTGTTGATATTGCGCTTCATATGGTGAACGCGTTTGATAAAACGTTTCATCTCCCGAATGGCATTGCTCATCAGGACACTTTGGAAATTATCACCATATCCCAGACCATGGGCAATACCTGCCGCTATCGCATATATATTCTTGAGCATTGCAGCATATTCGGTGCCTATAATATCATCCGAGATTTTGGTCTTTATATATTCACTACTTAAATTCTTGGCCACCAATTGGGCTTTATGTTTGTCGGCACAGGCGATTGTTAGATAGGATAAGCGTTCCAGGGCAACCTCCTCTGCATGGCAAGGACCTGTAATAACTCCAATATTTTCGAATGGAATGTTGTATTTTTCGTGAAAATGCTCCCCAACAATCAATCC
>JBFIGS010000385.1:0-2042 GCA_041602195.1 Sediminicola sp.
TAAAATCCACTTTTGTAGTCCATAAAAGGCGAAGAATAACGTCGGAAAATACCTTTTTTCAACCTAAAAGCTTATATATTGAATTTAAATTGGATGTATACCGGGAAATGGTCACTGTACCCTCCTTTGTATTTGTTACCTACAAAAGTGCGTAAAGGACTGCCCTTATATTTGCCTTTTCCTTCCTTTAAAAAATGCTCATCAAAAATATTGGCATGGGCAAAACTATGGGTCCCCTTTTCGTAATTAAAAAAATTATGGGATACTATGATCTGATCAAACAGGTTCCATCTACGTTTGTACTGGGCACTACCCCTGAAAGGCGTAAGCATTTTCTCCATGGGATTATAGAGTTGTTTGGAAGTGACCAATTTTTTTATACTCTCGGAACTGGGATCGTCATTAAAATCTCCCATGACGATATAGTTTGGATCCACGTGGGTTTTCTCCAATTCCGTCATATAGTCCTTAATAGTATCTGCTGCTTGGATTCTTTTATAAGCCGTTGCCACATCCCCGTCTCTTCGGGAAGGCCAATGGTTAATGAAAAGATGTACCTCTTCGCCATTTAAACTGCCATACACATATAAAATATCTCTGGTCCTATCCACCACGCCCTCCAAGCTATACACATTAAGAGGTATTGCCTCGGATTGGATCACCTTAAAATAATTCTTCCTATAAAGTAAGGCTGTATCTATGCCTCTCTCATCAGGGGAGTTGAAATGAACAAAACCATAACCGGATTTTGACAGACTTTCCGTAGCTAAAAGGTCGTTGAGCACATGTTCATTCTCTACCTCCGATAACCCGATCAATACTGGGGGGTGTTGGTTGAACTTTTCACCTATCCTGGATATAGCCCGTCCTAAGTTTACAATCTTCTTCCCGTACCTTTTCGGCGTCCAACTTTTTATCCCGTTGGGCGTAAAATCTTCGTCCAAAATCTGGTCATTCCTTCTTATATCGAACAGGTTTTCCAAATTATAAAAGGCCACCGTGTACAGATTTTCACTAGTATTTGTTCTGGAAGATGTAAAAAGCATTCATTTTTATGTTCTGGGTTAAAAATACGAAAATCGCTTGGCAACTATTCATTAGATTTGTACTTTATATAATCCTATGATAGAGAAGAAAGAAATTGTATATGAAAAAGTAGTTCTTATTGGAGTGATCCATAGGGAACAGGACGAAATAAAAGTAAAGGAATATTTAGATGAACTGGAATTTCTCACCTATACCGCAGGTGGGGAAGTGTCCAAGCGGTTTGTACAACGTATAGACGTACCAAATCCAAAAACGTATATAGGAAGTGGTAAACTACTGGAAGTAGGGGCCTACGTTGCAGAAAACGACATAGGTACTGTTGTCTTTGATGATGAACTATCACCGGGCCAACAGCGAAATATTGAAAGGGAACTCCGCTGTAAAATCTTGGATCGGACCTCTTTAATCTTGGATATTTTCGCACAACGCGCCCAGACCAGTTACGCCCGTACCCAGGTAGAACTTGCCCAATACGAATATTTATTACCTAGACTGACCGGACTTTGGACCCACTTGGAACGCCAAAAAGGGGGTATTGGAATGAGAGGTCCCGGGGAAACAGAGATTGAAACGGATAGACGTATTGTACGTGACCGTATCGCCCTTCTAAAAAAGAAACTGCTGAAAATTGACAGGCAGATGGAAACCCAAAGGGGCAACAGGGGAGCACTTGTTAGGGTGGCCTTGGTTGGGTATACCAACGTGGGTAAATCTACCCTTATGAATGTGATCAGTAAAAGTGAGGTCTTTGCAGAGGACAAACTTTTTGCCACCCTGGATACCACTGTGCGCAAGGTGGTCATTGGCAACTTGCCTTTTTTATTGACAGATACCGTTGGATTCATTCGCAAGCTGCCAACCCAATTGGTAGAAAGTTTTAAGAGCACCTTGGACGAGGTTAGGGAAGCAGATCTCTTACTTCATGTGGTAGATATCTCTCACCCTACCTTTGAAGAACATATAGAATCTGTGAACAAGATTTTGGATGAAATAGA
>JBFIGS010000386.1:0-2031 GCA_041602195.1 Sediminicola sp.
GTGCAAGGTTTTTGATGCCATGGAGATTTCTTAATTTTCGTAAGGTTCCTTTTTCCGCTTCCTCCTTAGAAGCGTGAAAAGGGGGATTGCACATGGTGAAATGATAATATTCCCCTTCTTTAATGATGCCTTGAAAAATATGGGCATTGTTGCTCTGATGACGTATCTGGATCTTGGTTTCCAATTTGGGGGTTAGGTCAACATTTCTTTGCGCTGCTGCAACTGCCTCTTTATCGATATCCGCACCTACCATCTGCCATCCGTAAATTTGGGCTCCTAGGATAGGGTAGATACAATTGGCCCCAACCCCAATATCGAGGCCCACTATGCTTCCCTTAAGATTGGCTGCATCCAACATATCTGAAATATGGTGAATGTAATCTGCCCTACCTGGAATTGGCGGACAGAGATAATTAGTAGGGATTTCCCAATAGCCAACCCTGTAATGAAGTATCAAAAGTGCTCTGTTCAACGCCATCACCGCATCATTTACAGAAAAATCAATAGTCAAATTATCATGTTGGTTTTTATGGACAAAGGGAGCTAGGGCTGGGTAAGCCTTTATTAATGCCTCAAATTTGTAAGGGGAATTATGGATATTGCGTGGATGCAAAACAAATGTGTATTGGGTGAATGATAAAGATACGCTCATTTATGTGGTTTATCGTAATAATTGATGTTCATAACCTATTCTTTTACATCTACACTTTACGTTTCGGGTGGGAAATGTTGAGAATTTATTTATCGTCACCTATTTAATTATTGTAATATTGCAATGAACAAATTAAAATACATGGGACTTACCAAATCCGAAATTTTTACCGACCAACAAAATAAAATTGCCACTCTTGCCAAAGCCTTCGGTCACCCGGCAAGGGTAGCCATCCTGCAACACCTTTTTAAAACCGACTCTTGTATTTGTGGGGACCTTGTCAACGAAATTGGCCTGGCACAGCCCACCATTTCCCAACATTTAAAAGAACTGAAAAACCTTGGTCTCATAAAGGGCAGTATTGAAGGGACCAGTGTATGTTATTGCATAGATCAAAAAGTTTGGGAGGAAATGTCGTATCTCCTTACCAACTTTTTAACCCAAGAATTCAAGGCGGCTGAGGGCTGCTGCTAATCTAGTATTCAAATTTTAACCTTGTATTCCACTACATGAACAAAGAAAGCATTTTTACAGAACTGCATGATCTCATCAAATCCTTAAACCATGAGACAATTACCGAGGAACGAAAGGAAGTATTACAACCTTTGATCGATTACATCCAAAAGAATGTAGAAAATAAGAACCCCATCAATTTAAATTTTATTTGTACGCATAATTCCAGACGCAGTCATTTATCCCAGGTATGGGCACAAACTGCGGCTTTTTACTATAGAATAGGGAATGTAAATTGTTATTCTGGAGGGACGGAGGCTACCGCCTTATTTCCGATGGCAGCAGCTACATTAAAGGATCATGGATTTGAAGTATTATCCCTATCCAAGGAACCAAACCCCATTTATGGGATCAAATATGCTCAAAATGCCCCTCCTATCATAGGTTTCTCCAAGACCTATGATGCTGAATTTAATCCCAAGTCCAACTTTGCCGCGGTAATGACCTGTTCCCAGGCAGATGCCGGATGCCCTTTCATAGTAGGAGCAAATAAACGAATCCCAATTACCTATGAAGATCCAAAAGCTTTTGATGGCACTCCCCAACAGGCCGAAAAATATAGGGAACGCAGCCTTCAGATCGCCACCGAATTAACCTATGTATTTTCACAAATTAAAGCATGAGCATGTCCGGAAATATTAAAAGACTAAACTTCTTGGATAGTTACCTAACCTTATGGATATTTTTGGCCATGGGCGTTGGAGTTTCTTTAGGTTACTTGGTTCCTTCTATACCAAACTTGATCGAGTCATTTGGAAATGGCTCCACCAATATCCCAATCGCCATTGGACTCATCCTGATGATGTATCCACCTTTGGCCAAGGTAAATTATGCCCTATTACCCAAAGTATTCAGAAATGTGAGGA
>JBFIGS010000387.1:0-2014 GCA_041602195.1 Sediminicola sp.
CAAACTCCCTGAAAGAAGTTCTTTTACAGATTGTCCGTCACCCAGAACTAGAGGAATTTTTCCACTCGGATACAATTGTTTGGAATGAAAGGGATATAATTACCCAAATCGGGTTAATTTTACGGCCAGATAGGATCGTGCTACAAGAACAAGAAGCAACGATCATTGATTACAAAACAGGAATAAGGAGTTCTGCCCATCATGCACAGGTGAATGATTATGCAGTGGCCATGGAAGCCATGAACTATTCTGTTAAAAATAAAATTATCGTTTATATTAATGATACCATAACACCAGAATTCATATAATACCTTAATCATATGTACGGAAGTATTCAACAACATTTACAAGAAGAATTACAAAACATCAAGGATGACGGTCTTTATAAAAAGGAACGCATCATAACTTCACCCCAAGGAGCGGTGATCAAAATTTCTACCGGTCAGGAGGTCATAAATTTTTGCGCCAATAATTATTTGGGGCTTTCTGCACATCCCGATGTGGTAAAAGCAGCCAAGGATACCTTGGATAGCCATGGGTTTGGGATGTCCTCGGTACGTTTTATCTGTGGAACCCAGGATATACATAAAGAACTGGAACAAAAGATCGCAGATTTCTATGGCACGGAGGATACCATATTATATGCGGCCGCGTTTGATGCCAATGGCGGGGTCTTTGAACCCCTACTGGGAGCAGAGGATGCTATAATCTCTGATTCGCTTAACCATGCTTCGATTATAGACGGGGTTCGTTTATGTAAGGCCAAGAGATACCGTTATGCCAACAATGATATGGCAGATCTAGAGGCTCAATTGAAACAGGCCAATAAAGACGATGCCCGTTTTAAGATAATTGTCACCGATGGGGTGTTCTCCATGGATGGCCTATTGGCTCCTTTGGACAAGATCTGCGACCTTGCAGATAAGTATGACGCTATGGTTATGATAGATGAGTGCCATTCCGCCGGGTTCATTGGGGAAACGGGAAGAGGAACCCTAGAGGAAAAAGGGGTCATGGACAGAATTGACATTATCACAGGAACCTTAGGGAAAGCCTTAGGAGGCGCCATGGGCGGCTACACTACAGGAAAAAAGGAAATTATTGAAATTTTAAGGCAGCGATCCAGACCTTACCTGTTCTCCAATTCTTTGGCCCCAACAATAGTAGGCGCCTCCATAAAGGTATTTGACATGCTGGATAAGGACACCTCATTAAGGGATAAGCTTCAGGAAAATACAGAGTACTTTAAGAAAGGAATGAAAGCTGCTGGTTTTGATATCATTGACGGGGATTCGGCAATTGTTCCGGTCATGTTATATGATGCAAAACTCTCTCAACAAATGGCAGATATGCTTTTGGAGAAAGGCATCTATGTGATTGGTTTTTTCTTTCCGGTGGTCCCAAAAGGGAAAGCGAGAATACGTGTACAACTTTCCGCTGCACATGAAATTGAACACTTAGATAGGGCAATCCAAGCATTTACTGAGGTTGGCAAGGCTTTGAACGTAATATAAAAGTCGAAATACCCTAAAACAAATGAGTTAAAAAAAATAGGAATTTGATTTTGTTAATAATTTTTAACAACTTACATTTGCAGCTAATAAACACTTAAACTTAAATTTTAATACATGAAACATCTTAGCAAATTATTAGTTGTGGCCCTACTTGCTGTAGGATTAAACAACTTACACGCGCAGGACGAAAACAACCCATGGCAGGTTAGTTTTGGTGTTAACGCGATTGACGTTTATCCAACTGGTGATGTAAGCTCATTTGGAAACGAATACTTTAATGTAAACGACCACTGGAACATTCTTCCATCTATTTCCTACGTTTCTGTATCCAAATATGTTGGTGACGGATTTTCTATTGGAGTTAGAGGTTCATTGAACAGAATTTCCAAATTAGGTGATGTGAGTGTAGATGATCTTTCTCACTATGCTGCTGACGGTACTATTAAATATGCCTTTTTGAAAAACACTAAGTTAGATCCTTTCGTTGAAATCGGAGGTGG
>JBFIGS010000388.1:0-2005 GCA_041602195.1 Sediminicola sp.
CACGTGGATTAGAATGTAGCACCTTCTTTGTTCATCCCTCTAGGAAAGGGTATTGAAAAAAGGGTTGCTAAGGCTTCATTGGGTCTAATCCCTCCGCCTTTCTTGATAACGTTTTCAGTTTTGGTAATGAACTAGCTGCAAAGTAACGTCACAGCATTATTAAAAACAAGGAAAGTATGCTTTTTTTAAAACCTTCCAGATAAATTGTAATCTGGAAGGTTTTTTAGACTAATTCAAATATAATCTAAGCTAATATACTTTGTACAACTTCCTTTTTGGCTTCTTTTTTAGAACCATCAAATCCTTCAACCCCACCAACGGTAGTGTATTTCATAACATATCTCTTGCCTGGATTTATGCGTTGATAGGCACTCTGGCACATTACGGCAGCTTCATGGAATCCTGATAAGATCAATTTAAGCTTGCCCGGATAGGTATTTACATCACCTATGGCGTAAACGCCAGGGATATTGGTTTGGTAATCATAGGCATTATCCACTTTAATGGCATTTTTCTCAATTTCCAAGCCCCAGCTCCCAATGGGTCCCAGTTTAGGTGAGAGTCCAAAAAGCGGAATAAAATCATCTACTTCCAAAAAGGTCTCCCCTTTTTCGGCATCGTTGTGTTTGATCACTACTGCCTCCAAGGTGTCTTTTCCCTGAACGGACACCACCTCAGCTTCCGTAAACAATCGGATCTTGCCCAGTTTTGCTAATTCTGCCGCTTTTTCAACGGAATCCAAGGCCCCTCTAAATTCATTCCTTCGGTGTACCAAAGAAACTTCCGAAGCTACATTGGTCAAGAAGATGGCCCAGTCCAAAGCAGAATCTCCACCCCCGGCAATCACCACTTTTTTATCGCGGTATACCTCCGGGTCCTTGATCATATAAGATACCCCTTTGTCCTCGTAATTCGCAATATTGGGGATCAATGGTTTTCTCGGCTCAAAGGAACCTAACCCACCCGCGATGACAACTACAGGCGCATGGTGCTTAGTTCCTTTATTGGTTGTAACGATAAACGTATCATCATCTAACCTTTCCAAGGTTTCAGCCCTTTCTCCCAAAGTGAAACCCGCATTAAATGGCCTTATTTGCTCCATAAGGTTGTTTACAAGATCTCCAGCCAAGATTTCTGGAAAAGCAGGAATATCATATATGGGTTTTTTTGGATAGATCTCAGAACATTGTCCCCCCGGTTGTGGCAATGCGTCTATTAAATGGGTTTTCAATTTTAACAATCCTGCTTCAAAAACAGTGAACAATCCCGTAGGTCCCGCTCCAATGATCAGTATATCTGTCTTTATCATAACTTCTTACTTTCTACTTGTTTATATTCTTGGGCAACCTCTAAAATGGCGGCCCTGTGTTTAACTACTTCTCCAATTATTATTATCGCCGGATTTGCCAATTCTTGTCTGGCCACCTCAGCTTCTATGGTTGCTATTTTTGCAACGCCTACTTTTTCATCATCCCTAGTACCATTTTGGATTATGGCAATTGGCAATTCTGATTTACCTTCTTGCTTGAACAGCGCTACGATTGCTGGCAACTTGGACATACCCATCAATATCACCACGGTGGCATTGCTCTTTGCTGCCAAGGCCACATCAGTGGATAACTGATGGTCTTTTGTGGTTCCTGTGATCACCCAGAAACTTTCTGCAGCTCCTCTTTTGGTCACGGGTATATTTTGGGATGCCGGTACTGCAACTGAAGATGAAATCCCTGGAACCATGGCTACTGCCAAACCTGCCTTTGCAGCATATTCCATTTCTTCAGCTCCCCTACCAAACACAAAGGGGTCACCACCTTTTAGGCGTACCACATGTCCATGTGAATGTGCCCGGCTAACAATCAGTTCGTTGATCTGGTCCTGTTGATAAGCATAACATCCTTTGCGCTTGCCTACGAAAATATGTTCCGAATGCTCGGCATACGCCAACAACGCCGGATCCACCAGGGCATCATAGAGAACAACATCCGCAGATGCCAGCGCTTTGATC
>JBFIGS010000389.1:0-1976 GCA_041602195.1 Sediminicola sp.
AAGGAATAGCCTCTTATTCCAAAGAACTGGAGGAACGTGTTTATCTTACCCACAGTCAAAAAAGCCATGTGGCCTACATAAAGGGGGTGGACAAAAATTATGGAAATGTCACTTCCATGGATAGTACCATTTATTTTGGGAACTGGGAATTAGACCAGCAGCATGGGGTCATAGGAATAGGTATTGCCAATCTTTTGGGACTGAGCACCAACAACTATAGAAACCCTTTGGTTGTATTGGCACCAAAGCCCGGTAAGGGCTCTATCTCACAGCAATCCCTTCGCAATAAGCCTTATAACCAATTGGAGGTCGTTGTAAGCGGCATCTATTATATTGAGGAAAATCTGGACAAAAAATACGTGTTTTCAGAGCTTTCCTTGGTACAGAATCTTTTGGAAAAGGACAGCACCCAAGTTTCTGGGATAAACTTCAGGCTCGATGAAACTGTGGATGTTTTACAAACTCGGGAAGCGATAGAAAGAGTATTTCCCAATTCCATAATTCTGAAAGACAGAAGGGAACTCAACAGCACCCTCTATAAAATGTTGAATACCGAGAATTTGGCCACCTACCTTATTTTTACCTTGGTGCTCATAATAGCCCTGTTCAATGTAGTTGGGGCCATCATTATGATGATCTTGGATAAGCAGCAAAATTCTAAAACCTTATACAGTTTAGGGACCACCATTAAGGAATTGAGGCGCATCTATTTTGTTCAGGGAGTGTTGGTCACCAGCGTTGGCGGATGTATTGGAGTGCTGATGGCCTCCTTATTGGTCTGGTCGCAACTTACTTTTGGTTGGTTGAAAATAACCCCTTCCCTGGCGTACCCGGTAGAGTATAAATTGCTCAACGTAGGAATCGTACTGTCCACCATCGTCATCCTGGGCATCATCGCCTCTAAAATAGCCAGTAGTAGGATCAATAAAAAATTGATAACTCGCTAATCCAATAGACAATCAGTATAACCGACCTCTAAAGTAATTTAGTGATATCTCCCGATCTTTTAAACGGTAGTGAACTGGTGGTCTCCAAAAAGTTCCATCACCTCATCAAAGGCGGCGAAGACATCCACGGCATCATCACTGGTCACCATTTTCATTCTGTATTCCTTGAAATTTGGAATACCCTTAAAATAGTTGGTATAATGCCTTCTGGTCTCAAAAACTCCCAGCTTTTCCCCTTTCCAGTCAATGGCCATCTGCAGGTGTCTGCGAGCCGCATCTACCCGTTCCCCCATGGTGGGCGGAGCCTTATGCGTTCCTGTCTTAAAATAATGTTTTACTTCATTAAAGAACCATGGGTATCCTATACTGGCACGGCCTATCATGGCGCCATCCAACCCGTATTCATCACGCATTTTCATCGCCATTTCAGGGGAGTCCACATCGCCGTTCCCAAAAACGGGAATGTGCATCCTTGGGTTGTTCTTTACGGCTGCAATAGGCCCCCAATCGGCACTGCCCTTGTACATCTGCACCCTTGTGCGGCCATGAATGGATATGGCTTTGATACCTACATCTTGCAAGCGTTCGGCAACCTCAACTATTTTAATGGAATCACTGTCCCACCCCAATCTGGTCTTAACAGTAATGGGCAAGTGGGTACGTTTTACCATTTCCTCCGTAAGCTTTATCATTAAAGGAATGTCCTTGAGAATACCGGCTCCGGCATTTTTGGAAACTACTTTTTTTACTGGACAACCAAAATTGATGTCGATGATATCCGGATTGGACTTTTCAACGATATCTATAGATTGAAGCATGGAATCCAGTTCTGCACCAAAAATCTGAATGCCCACAGGGCGTTCCTTCTCGTAAATGTCCAATTTCATGACACTTTTTGCGGCGTCACGGATTAGACCTTCCGATGAGATGAATTCTGTATACACCACATCTGCACCTTGTTCCTTGCACAGGGCACGGAAAGGCGGGTCACTAACATCTTCCATTGGCGCTAAAAGCAATGGAAAATCT
>JBFIGS010000390.1:0-1973 GCA_041602195.1 Sediminicola sp.
CCGCAATAAAATAATGGTCTCGGGGGTTCTGTTCACAATGTAGGAGAATAACTTAACTGGTCTGTACGGTACATCCCCAACACCATTTCTATCTAGATCATAACCGGTATAGTTGCTCCAGTAATTGGAGTCGAAGACATTGTCGTTCAAATTGCTGTTATAGGAGATATCAAAAGAATTATGCAGAAAATTATTGTTGAGGAAGGAATTTGTATAACAGGCCCCTCGTACTTTAATGGCCCAGCCGTTTTTGATAAAATCGTTGTTTTTATATATTATTCTATTGGAGCCTTCTATATTGATTCCTATTGTATTTTCCTCGAAAATATTGTTGGAAATCTCTGCATCATTAATTTCTTTTAATAACATACCAAAAGAGGCCGTGCCCCAATTTTTTCGAAATGTGTTTCCGACCATTTTTATCTTTTTGGAAAACATTACCGCCACTCCGGCACCATTGTTCTCAAAAGTATTGTGTTCGTAGACGTCATTGTTGGAAAACATAAAATGAAGGCCATATCTTAAATTGTTGGAGCTGATATTCCTTTGGATAATGATATTGTCAGAAAATTCCAGATAAATGCCATCCCTTACATGTTGCACTATGTTTTGGGATACCTCAATATTTTTGGAATACCATAGCTGTATCCCGTTACCAGAATTATATTCATTTACAGCATCTCCAAGGATCGTATTGTGAAAGACTTTTCCATCTTGGGCTTTTTCCAAATAAATACCAAAGAATAACTTTTCAAGAACGAGATTTTGAATTACAAAATTTTTGCTCTTCACTACTCTGACTGCCGCGTAGTCTGCTGTGTAACTTGTGCCTACGTTTATAATAAAAAACCCATCCAAAGTAACATTATCCGAGGTTATGGTGATGATCTCACCTTTATCCTCTCCATCTATAGTTGGAAAATTTTCACCTATTAGGGTAAGCGGTTTATTGATATGGATATTAAATTCCTTGTAGGTATCCTTTTTTACAGTAATGGTATCATATTCCTGTGCCTTATGCACGGCCTCTTTTATTGTTTTTACGTTACACGTTTTACAGACGGTAATCGTATTGGCATATGCGATCGCATATGGAAATATAAACAACAAAATGAGGGCTGTTACGTGTTTCATGATTCCAGATTATCTGATGATTAGGAATTTGGAATTTGTTGTTGCTTTTACCCAATGCATTGTGTCCTTGGGAAAATTGAAATGTTGTTGCTTTTTAAGTTGATATGAAGTGTCGTTAATGTAAAAAACTATTTCTCCCTCCAAAACAATCAGATGTGCATTGGTTGGGGAAGTATGATCAGGAAAAATCGCGTCTTTTTCCAAACTAATTGAAAGTATGTCAAATGCCTCCGAGGCGACAATTTTTTTTATTTGAAGCTTACAAAAACCTTGTTCGCTAATGCTGTTGTCTATTTGGTACATAGATATATTAATTGAAATGCGTTAATAATGATTCCCAGGAGTACTGTTCACCCCCTTGTTCCTCATGTGCCTTTTTTGTGCCTTCAAGAGTGCTAAACGCGGTTAAATTGGCACCCATAGGACTGGAAATTCCCGTACTGATCAAATAATACCCAGATTTGGCATCTATTAATTTACCAGGTTGATCATAATCATTTACTAAAAATAGGGAGACAGATGTAGTGTCGATTTCTTTTATATGATTGACCATACATTCAACGGCGTCAAATTTGAACACCTTACCTTTAGAAGTTACAATTTGTGCTGCATGTTGTTGGTCTACAATGGTCATAGTGCAGAAGTGACACGTATCGAGACCATAATTGATGGCCTCTGGGCGGATGCGGCAGGAGCTTAAAATAAAGCACAGAAATAGTAGTTGGTATATTTTTTTTGAGACCATAGTTTATTTTTCTTGATTCCTCAATGCACGATATTCCTTTTCTCCAACAAAAAAGGCTGTCACAGTAAGTAGCATTCCCATAAACATCATATAG
>JBFIGS010000391.1:0-1961 GCA_041602195.1 Sediminicola sp.
CCCAATATCCGTCAGGACATTGTCGAACAAACATACTTTAGACCTCTCATGAACAGGGATCAATAAGCCGCTTTGGAGCATTACCTGTAAAAGACCAATTGTTTTGAGGGTAATACTTTTTCCCCCGGCATTGGGACCGGAGATCACTATGATCCTATTTTCAGGATAAAGGGATATGGTCTGTGGATACGTTTTCTCATTCTTTCTTTTATTGCTCAAATACAATAAAGGATGGTAGGCATCCCTGAGGTTCATCTTCTTGTCCGTACTAATTTCTGGCATCACAGCATTCATGTCCAGAGCATATTTGGCTTTGGCAGCCGTAATATCCATATCTGTCAGATACTCTTGGTAGATGCGCAATAAGGGGGCATGGGGCCTAATGTGCTCTGTTAGGTATTTTAGGATTTTTTTGATTTCCTCAGTTTCATCAAATTCCAGATTGTTCAGCTCTCTACTGTATTTTAATGTGGCCTCTGGCTCAATATAAACAATGCTCCCGGTTTTGGAGGAGCCCATCACAGCCCCTTTTACTTTTTTCCGGTACATGGCCTTTACGGCTAGGACCCTGCGGTTTTCTACGACAGATTCCCGTATTTCATCCAAAAAATCAGAGGCGTTATAGGTATTTAAAGCGGAACCGAAACTTTGATTTATTTTTCCTTTGACAAAGTTAATTTCTTGTCTGATAGTTCTTAGGTTGTCGGAGGCATTGTCCTTTATTTCCCCAAAACGGTCAATGACCATATCGATCTGGGTGGGGATATCGGAATTAAGTTCTATAACGTCCGAAGCCTTGTACAACAAGGGGTAATATTCCTTAAATTTCTTAAAGAATTTTAGGTGGGTGGTAACCGTATTGCAGATATTACCAATTTTTCGGAAACCAGTAATTTCAAGACTGGTGTTCTCAATTTTAAGGAGCTTCAATTCTTGGTGTATGGCGTCGAAACCGTGATTGGGAATTCTATTGTCATTAGTGTAGGAAGCTAGGTATTCAGAGGTTTGGCCTAAACTATTCAAAATACTTTCTTTACTGTCCAAGGGAGCAACTATCAGGGCCTTTTCCTTTCCCAATTCTGTATTGCATCGCAGGGATAGTTGGTCCAAAACAGTAAAAAATTCTAAATCTTGTAGTGTTTTTTGTTGAATGTTGTTCATAGCATCGTAAAGCCCTAAATTTGGTCTTACAAAAGTAGGCCTTTTTTATATGAACATCAATATACATCCTAGTTGGAGGGAACAGCTTTACGAAGAGTTTAACAAGTCTTATTTTTCAAATTTACTTCTCTTTGTAAAACAAGAATATAAAACCTATACGTGTTACCCTAAAATGGATCATGTTTTTGCTGCTTTTGATTATTGCCCATTTCAGGAAACCAAAGTGGTCATAATAGGGCAGGACCCTTATCATGGACCTAATCAGGCCCATGGGCTGTGTTTTTCTGTACAGGAAGATGTGAACCATCCCCCATCCTTGACCAATATATTCAAGGAATTGGAATCGGATATTGGAAAAACGTATCCTGACAGTGGAAACTTGGAAAACTGGGCGAAACAAGGGGTACTCTTACTAAATGCTACCTTAACGGTGCGTGCCAACGAAGCTGGGAGCCATCAAAAAAAGGGATGGGAAACTTTTACGGATAAGGTCATTGAAAAAATATCCCAGGAGCGGGAAAGTGTCGTATTTTTACTGTGGGGAGGATTTGCCAAAAAGAAGATAAAATTAATTGACACCACCAAACACAGTGTGCTTATGTCTGGCCATCCTTCGCCATTGAGTGCCAATAGGGGGTATTGGTTTGGAAATCAACATTTTAGCAAGTGTAATGAGTTGTTGGCAGATGCAGAAAAAGAAGCCATTGAATGGTAATTTGTCGAATTTTCAATGAATTCTTTTCTATTAAAGACTAATTAGTTAACTTAGAGAGTATATTCTAATGAAATCTGTGTGACAC
>JBFIGS010000392.1:0-1958 GCA_041602195.1 Sediminicola sp.
AAAGGTGTTGTAATGGATGGCAGGGATATTGGTACTGTAGTCTTTCCGGATGCCGAATTCAAAATTTTCATGACCGCATCACCTGAAACAAGGGCCTTTAGAAGATATAAGGAACTTTTGGACAGAGGGGAGAAGGTAACCTACGAAGATGTGCTTAAGAATGTTCAAACCCGCGATTATATAGATGCACACCGTGAATTTTCACCTTTGAGAAAAGCGGAGGATGCCATAGAATTTGATAATAGTGACATGGGATTAAAAGAACAATTGGAGCGCATATATAATTTTGCACTCCGTAAAATTGAAGGAAAATAGATTTTTTTATTCCTCTAAATATTAATTCGGGCGTAGTTGGGATGTTGTTGCCTTAGTGGCTTTAATCCTTACTACGCCCGAAGTTAATTTCTGATTCCCCTAGTTGGGGATAACCAAAACTTGGTCTGGATGGATAACATCCGGATTTTTTAGGATATTGGTGTTTGCCTCAAAGATTTTCTTGTATTTCATAGGGTCGCCAGAGTAATTTTTGGCAATCTTACTAAGCGATTCCCCGCTTTTTACGGTGTGTCTGTGATAAACACTTTCGTCGGCAACGGTAATGTTGGCTTTAATATCCGAAGGATTTTCACCGCCCAGTTCCTTTATTTTGTCCCACAAGAGATTTTTCTCGTACTGGGTTGCGGCTTGCCCTTTTATCTTTAGAATACCTGCTTCCTCCTTTACGTCCCCATCCTTTATTTTTAACTGCTCGCCAAGGTTCAAAACAGCTTGATATTTTGCTTTTACACTCATAATCGTATTTTTTTAACGGTTAATATTTATGGCTTCAAGATAGGGATTCTTGGCCTAGTTTTCATCGATTTTTAGAAAATAGTCATGTAATTGGCATTCATCTCATTTTTAGGTTTGTAAAACCATTTTTTAGTTGTATTTTTGCACTCCTTTTTTAGCAAAGCATCGAGAGGAAAAAGGGACGAAAAGAAAATCAATATAACTTCTTCCGTGGTAATTGTTAGCTCTTGTTACTCCATGGAATACAAATTAATAATCAGCAAATGGCTGAAGAAAAATCAACAACAGTCACTGAGGAGACATCCGAGGTGAAAAAAGAGACAAAACAACAGGCCCCTCAGGTGGATCCAAAAGAGTTTTTGGAAAATTTTGATTGGGACAAGTATGAGCAAGGAATAGAGCGCGGTGATGATTCCAAATTAAAGGAATTTGAAAACTTGGTCGCTGAAAACTTTGTAGATACTGCAGACGAAGAAGTAGTGCAGGGAACAGTAGTGTACCTTACAGAACGTGAGGCGATTATTGATATTAATGCCAAGTCTGAAGGTGTTATTTCACTGAACGAATTCCGATACAATCCAGACCTTAAGGTTGGGGATAAGGTAGAGGTGTTGATCGATATCCGTGAGGATAAAAGTGGACAGTTGGTACTTTCACACAGAAAGGCAAGAACTATTATGGCTTGGGATCGTGTAAATGCGGCCCATGACAAAGAAGAGATTGTTAGTGGTTTTGTAAAATGCAGAACTAAAGGTGGTATGATCGTCGATGTTTTTGGAATTGAGGCATTCTTGCCAGGTTCACAAATTGATGTTAAGCCAATCCGTGATTACGATCAATATGTAAATAAGACTATGGAATTTAAAGTGGTTAAGATAAACCACGAATTCAAAAACGTAGTTGTATCGCATAAGGCGTTGATCGAGGCCGATATCGAAGAACAGAAAAAAGAGATCATTGGTCAATTGGAAAAAGGACAGGTTCTTGAAGGTGTTGTTAAAAACATTACTTCTTACGGTGTCTTTATTGACCTTGGTGGCGTAGATGGATTGGTACACATTACCGACCTATCTTGGAGCAGAATCAACCATCCAAATGAAGTGGTGGAATTGGATCAGAAATTAAACGTTGTTATCCTTGACTTTGATGAGAACAAGTCTAGAATT
>JBFIGS010000393.1:0-1949 GCA_041602195.1 Sediminicola sp.
CAAACCCTATTGGAATCGGCAGGGGAGACAGTAACCCCAATTTTCCCCAGAGGTCCTTCGGGCATCCCTGGGTTTTTAGATAAATCGGTCCAGGTGTCACCACCATCTACTGACTTCCACAGTTTACAATCGGGTCCACCGCCCCACATTTTCCAAGCTTTACGTTGTACCTCCCAGGTACTTGCATACATGGTTTTTGGGTTATTCCTATCCAAGATAAGGTCTACAGCCCCTGCCTTGGGACCTACATAGAGTACTTTTTTCCATGTGATTCCTCCATCTATACTCTTGAAAACACCACGTTCTTCATTATCTCCGTATGGGTGTCCCAATGCCGCTACATATACAATATTGGGATCTGTAGGATGAATGCGTATTCGGGCTACGGCTTGCGTTTCCTTCAACCCCATATGTCGCCATGTTTTTCCTCCATCAGTGGTTTTATAGACCCCATCCCCTTGGGTGATGCTACCCCTTAATTGCACTTCGCCCATACCGATGTAAACGATATCTGGATTGGTTTCCGCGACTGCCACGGCCCCAACAGAAGAACTGGTCACTTGACCGTCCGTGACCGGGAACCATTCGGTGCCTCCGTCCACAGTTTTCCACAAACCACCTCCGGTAGCCCCAAAATAATATTCATAGGGCCTTCCAGGGCTTCCTGCAGCCCCTAGTGATCGGCCACCGCGATAGGGGCCAATATTCCGCCATTCCAATTGCTCATAAAAATCTTTAGGAATGGAAGTGTCTGTTTCTGTAGTGCTTTTAACCTTGCGCTGGGCAGAAGCTGTAAGAAATGAAAATAAGAATAGGACTAAAAATACGGATTGGTAAAACTGCTTCATGGGTAGTTGTTTTGTTAGGTGATGGACCTCAAAAATTCTTGGTGTTGAAGATAATAAAATCAATAAAATAGAACACTAAGGAAATCATAAACAATTTCTGTTGGTTACTTTCCGATTAGGATCAATAGCCACTCAGTTCTTTAAATATTGTGGTCCATGAGTCTACATTACCTTGTTTTTTGCCCATTCGGACTATGATAATATTCTTTTCCGGAAAGATATACAGGAACTGTCCCAAATGACCGGAAGCCGAGACGATATAGGGAGTCTTGCCATTTTTACTGTAAAGCCACCAACAATTTTCATAATAGAGTTCCTTGCCAAATTCATGCAGTTTGTGATTTGGATCTATGGTTATGCTTTTATTGATCCATTCCTGGGAAATCAATGGTTTGTTGTTCCATTGTCCCTTTTGAAGGATAAGGCGACCAAATTTTGCAAAGTCGATGGCCCTCAGATTAAGGCCACTCTCCATTTTGGTCATCCCAGACGCTTCACTGTCCATACTCCAAGATCCGGCATATTCCATCCCCATGTGATTCCAGATTGCCTCTTCAAAATAGGCGGCAGGGGAAAGGCCCATGGCTTTTTCCAAGATCATTCCCAAAAGAATGGGATTGTAAGAATTGTATTGGAAGCGACTATCGGGTGGAAAGGTTATGGGCAGTTCCTTTACCCTTTCTCTCAGTTTTGGTTTGTAATAGGCTTTGGGTTTATCTCCCCAGGGCAAATCATGGTCTTTGAATTGTATGCCACTTCGCATATCCAAGAGATGGGCGATTTGAAGGTCTTCGTATTGGGGATCCAATTGTTTTAATTCAGGTAAATAGGTGGTCACCTTATCGCCTTCGGATGTAATGTACCCATCATCAATGGCTTTGCCAATGAGCAGGGAGGTTATGGATTTTGCCGTGGAAAAGGAGGTGTTTATGGAGGCGCGGTCGTAACCATTGTCATAAGTTTCATAGAGCAGGCTATCGTTTCGAATGAAAAGAAAAGCTGTGGTTCCACTGTTTTTAATAACCTCTTCCAAGGTCTTTTTACTGGCTTCTTTTGCTTTGACCATTATCGAGCCAAAATTCGATTGGGGAGCCCCAAGAA
>JBFIGS010000394.1:0-1933 GCA_041602195.1 Sediminicola sp.
ACCGCCTCAATTACGGATTGGAAACAGGCCGATATGACCAAAAGGGAAATTGCAAGCATCTACAGATCTGATCTTTCCTTGATCATTTCATGCTATGAAATGGACCTCTTGTTAAAGGAGATGAAGATTAATGAAAAGCTGTTGCTTCAATTACCATTTATGTTGGGTACCATAGAGGAAAATGATAAAATGCAATGGATGCCTTTTGAGGACAGAGAAGATTTTGTTTGTATAGGCAATGGCAAGCATGCCCCCAATTTAGATGCGATCCGTTGGTTAAAAAATGAAATATGGCCCTTGGTTCGAAAACAATTGCCCACTGTAAATCTTAAAATTTATGGGGCTTACCTTCCGGAGAGCATCCAGCAATTGCATCAACCCAAAGAAGGGTTTTTGGTATTAGGTAGGGCAAACGATGCGAAGGAAGTCCTTGGACAAGCTAGGGTAAGTTTGGCACCATTGCGATTTGGAGCTGGAATAAAAGGAAAACTGGTGGATTCCATGATATGCGGAACCCCTAGTGTAACCACTGAGGTAGGGGTTGAAGGTATGCATGCCGATTTTCCTTGGGGTGGTAAGGTCTCCAACGATGCCGAATCTCTTGCCGAAAATGCCATCGCATTGTATACCGACAAAGAGCTTTGGACTAAATGTCAAAACAATGGAGTGACTATTATCAACCAAGTATATGACAAGAGCAAATTGGAAGAGAATCTTTTAAGTCGGATAAATGAGACCCTCAAGAGTCTAAAGGAGCACAGGGCAAGTAATTTTATAGGTTCTATGTTGATGCACCATTCAATGGCTAGCACCAAATACATGGCCAAGTGGATAGAGGCTAAAAATCAGTAGCCCTATTCATCCCATATAGCAACTAGAAGCGTTATTTTTGTATTTTGAAAATGTTTATAATCACAAATCATGAATAAGATCAATTGGAAAGTAGTCAAGGAATTTGAAGATATCACCTACAAAAAATGTGATGGAGTGGCACGTATTGCCTTCAACCGTCCCAATGTAAGGAATGCCTTTAGACCTAAAACCACCAAAGAATTGTATGAAGCCTTTTATGATGCACAAGAGGATACCTCTATAGGAGTTGTTCTGCTTTCTGCCGAAGGACCTTCAACCAAAGATGGCGTCTATTCCTTTTGCAGCGGAGGTGACCAAAAGGCTAGGGGACATCAAGGTTATGTCGGGGAAGACGGTATGCATCGCTTAAATATCTTGGAGGTGCAACGATTGATCCGTTTTATGCCCAAGGCTGTAATTGCTGTAGTCCCAGGATGGGCTGTGGGTGGCGGACACAGTCTTCACGTAGTCTGTGATCTTACCCTTGCCAGCAAAGAACACGCTATTTTTAAACAAACCGATGCCGATGTCACCAGTTTTGATGGGGGCTATGGGTCCGCATATTTGGCAAAAATGGTGGGACAAAAAAAGGCTAGGGAAATCTTCTTTTTGGGAAGGAATTATACCGCCCAGGCTGCCTATGAAATGGGGATGGTCAATGCCGTTATTCCTCATGAGGAACTGGAAGATACCGCGTATGAATGGGCACAGGAAATTCTGGCGAAATCACCAACATCTATCAAAATGTTGAAATTTGCAATGAACCTAACCGATGACGGCATGGTGGGGCAACAGGTATTTGCGGGCGAGGCTACCCGATTGGCGTATATGACAGAGGAAGCCAAAGAAGGTAGAAATGCATTTCTTGAAAAACGCAAGCCTGATTTTGGCAAGAACAAATGGATTCCATAAGAGATTGATCTTATAGTCTTAATAGAAGGTATTAAATTAAAAAGGACCTTACCTGAGAAGATAAAGCCCTTTTACGAGAACACTATATGAAAATGAAAATTCTTATTCTGTTTTTGTATACCACTAAAGTATATACATTTGGAGCCCACAAGAAATTAATGTTGTGAAT
>JBFIGS010000395.1:0-1924 GCA_041602195.1 Sediminicola sp.
AAAAATGGCGCAACATGGATTAGGGTAAAGGACAATTCTTAAGAGAATTTTAGTATTCTTTACAGAAACAAGGGCTTATTTTTGTGCCTAAAAATCAGCAATGTCAAAAACTACAGTCCTACATAAAGCCAACACAAGAGGTCATGCCAATCACGGGTGGTTGGATAGCCACCACACCTTCAGTTTTGCCAATTACCACAATAGGGAACGAATGAATTTTGGGGTGCTGCGAGTCCTTAATGATGATATAGTGGACGGCGGAATGGGTTTTGGAACCCATCCCCATAGCAATATGGAAATCATTTCCATTCCGTTGGAAGGGGATTTGCAGCATAAGGACAGTATGGGGAATGTGGCGGTCATTAGCCAGGGTGATGTACAGGTCTTGAGTGCTGGTACTGGCATTTCACACTCCGAGCAAAACAAGAACAGGGATCGTGCTGTGAAATTTTTGCAGATCTGGGTGTTGCCCAACAAGCAAAATGTCGCCCCTAGGTATGATCAAATTTCCATTGGTGATCTTGAAATAAAGAATCAATTGTATCAAGTGTTATCCCCCAATCCTGAAGATGCCGGAGTTTGGATCCATCAGGATGCTTGGTTTTTCATGGGAAATCTCGAGGCCGGGGTGTCCCAGGAATATAAAATTCACAAGACGGGAAATGGGGTCTATGTTTTTATCCTGGAAGGAGACGTCACCGTTAATGGGCAGTCCTTGAACAAACGGGATGGTTTTGGCGTTTGGGATGTGGATGGGATTCAACTCAAAGCGGATTCGGACACCAAAGTTTTAGTTATGGAAGTGCCTATGCAGTTGCCTTAAATACTGATTGTCTTACTGAAAGATTATTAAAGCTGTGTTGCCGTAAAGGAGAAGTACAAAAAATGATTCCCGCTGTTTTTATAGTCTGACAAATTTCTTAGAGCTGCGATAGAAGATAATAATACTCCAATTCACTTAAATGTTCTGATTATTATGTAACTTATTTCATATAAGCGACTTAATAAATGGGATCATGAGTAAAACACTTGCCTCAGCTAAAGCCAATTTTGGTACACTCCCGGTATTTTTAACGGCAATCTCAACTATTTTGGGGGCAGTGATGTTCTTGAGATTTGGCTTTGCTGTGGGCTCTGTCGGTTTCGCTGGCACTTTAATGATCATCCTAATTGGTCATATGGTAACCATCCCTACGGCCATGGCCTTAGCCGAAATTGCAACCAATCAAAAAGTGGAAGGGGGAGGTGAATATTTTATCATTTCACGATCTTTTGGGGTGAATATTGGCGCGGCCATAGGAATTGCCCTCTATTTGTCACAGGCTATAAGTGTTGCATTTTATGTCATTGCCTTTGCTGAGGCTTTTGAAGCTATTAAACCATGGGTGATAAGCGAGTTCGGTTATGAGCTCTATGATAATAGACTGTTTAGTGTCCCCGCATTGTTGGTACTGATTTGGCTTATGGTAACCAAGGGCGCCACTATGGGGATGAAGGCGCTATATGTGGTTGTAGGCATCCTCGCCATTTCCCTGATCCTGTTTTTTATGGGTTCCACCACGTATTCCGATGTTTTTGATAGCTCCTTGATCTTTAAAGGGGTCACTTCCGATAAAAGTTTCTTCTATGTCTTTGCCATTATTTTCCCCGCATTTACGGGAATGACCGCAGGCGTCGGGCTGTCTGGGGATTTGAGGGATCCCAAAAAATCCATTCCCTTGGGAACCCTGGCCGCAACAATTATTGGGATGGTGGTCTATGTGTTCATCGCCTATAAATTAGCTAGCTCGGCTAGTCCGGCAGATCTTGTCAACGACCAATTGGTCATGGGTAAAATAGCCCTATGGGGCCCTATAATTCCCATAGGTCTTGCGGCAGCTACCATCTCCTCTGCCCTAGGTTCCTTTATGGTGGCCCCTAGGAC
>JBFIGS010000396.1:0-1919 GCA_041602195.1 Sediminicola sp.
CAATACTTCATCCGTTTTTTTATCTGCAAGGATCTTAACAAATCCGTCTATATCCATACTAGCTCTAGCGCGACCTAAAGCCCTCATTGGAAATTGTCCCACCTTAAAGTCGATCCCAGCTTCTTTTAACTCCTCTTCCGTTTTACCTACAGCAGCCACTTCTGGCCAGGTATAGACAACACCAGGAATCAAATTATAATCGATGTGTGGTTTCTGTCCGGCCATTATCTCAGCCACCAAAGTTCCCTCTTCTTCAGCCTTATGGGCCAACATAGCTCCTCTGACCACATCTCCGATGGCATATATATTGGAAACATTGGTCTGTAAATGATCGTTCACGGCTACTCTGCCCCTCTCATCCAATTTTACTCCGGCCGCGTCCAAGTTCAATCCGGCAGTATATGGGCTACGCCCTACTGCAACCAAACAATAATCGGCCGTAAAAGTTACTTCTTCTCCTTTTTTGTCGTCTGCCTTTACAATCACTTCGTCACCTTTCCTTTCAACGGATTTAACTTTGTGCGACGTATTGATCTTCATTTTCTGCTTTTTAAGAACCTTGGTCAGTTCTTTAGAAAGCGCACCGTCCATTCCTGGGATAATGCGGTCCATAAATTCAACTACGGTCACTTCAGAACCCAATCTTTTATATACTTGTCCCAATTCTAGACCAATAACCCCCCCGCCTATGACAATCATATGCTTCGGGATTTCCTTTAGTTTTAAAGCCTCTGTAGAAGTGATTACCCTTTCCTTATCTATTTTGATAAATGGTAGGGAAGATGGTTTAGATCCAGTTGCGATAATGATATTCTTAGCCTCTATGGTCTCCGATTTACCATCGTTTTTTTCGATATTGATATGGGTGGCATCCTTAAAGCTCCCCATTCCTTCAAATACATCGATCTTGTTTTTATCCATCAAAAACTGTATCCCTTTGGTGGTTTGGTCCACGACGGATTGTTTTCTAGAAATCATTTTCTCCAAGTTCACTTTTATCTCCCCAGGTATCTCAATCCCATGCTCCTCAAAGTGCTTTACCGCATCTTCATAGTGATGGGATGAATCCAACAGTGCCTTAGAAGGTATACAACCTACATTAAGACAAGTACCTCCCAAAGTAGAGTACTTTTCTATAATTGCTGTTTTCATTCCTAATTGTGCGCAACGTATCGCTGCAACATATCCTCCTGGGCCTGAACCAATAATGGCTACGTCGTATGAACTCATAAATATTTTTGATTTTTAAAACATCACAAAATTAGTATTAATTTCTGGTTTAGAAACCCTGAAGCTTCCAAAGTTCTGTTATTAAGGGGTTCTAAATAGGAATTGCCGTGGTATGCTTTACCTCTGTAATGACAAAAGAGCTCTGGGTGCTCCCTATATGGTTGATGGCCGTTAGCTTGGCCACCATAAAGTCCCTATAAGCCTCCATGTCACTAACATGAATTTTTAAAATATAGTCGTAATCCCCGCTTATGTGATAGCACTCTACCACCTCCTGAAGCCTTAGCACCTCCCTCTCGAACTGGGTTACGAATTCTTTGGTGTGTTGTACGAGTTTCACATGGCAGAGCACCACGAAGGATTTGTTCACCTTTTTTTTATCCACCAGGGCCACGTACCTTGTAATACAACCTGTCTTTTCCAATCGCTTGATACGCTCGTAAACAGCTGTAACTGAAAGATTCAACTGGTTTGCATATTCCTTGGTGGTCTTTTTACTGTCTTGCTGCAAAAGACCCAATAATCTCACATCAATTTCGTCAAATTTCATCCTGATTCTTATTCATGATTTGGTTCGCTGATCATTAATAATCAACTTTAAAATCTAATAAATACGTTTTATATAGATTTATTTTCCTATAAAACTAATAAATATTGACAACAAAACTAGTATTTCCTATTTTTAAACC
>JBFIGS010000397.1:0-1913 GCA_041602195.1 Sediminicola sp.
AAGGTCAGTTATTGGACGCATTGCTAACTTTTAATATGACTCCCCGATTAAACATTTCATTGGCATATAAAGGATTTAGGTCCTTAGGGAAATATCAGTTCAATGAGGCCGAATCGGGTAACTTTAGAACTTCTGCGACCTATGAAACCAAAAGTGGTAGGTATAGACTCCGTAGCCATATAGCTGCACAGGATCTTTTATCAGAAGAAAATGGAGGACTGTCCAATAAGGAAGTTCAATTTGAATCTGGCAATACAAGCTTTACGGATCGATCTAGGATAGATGTCAATTTCACAAATGCCAACAATAAGGTGTTGGGCAAAAGGTACTTTTTTGAACAGGAATATGATCTCTTTAAAAAGAGCAAGGATACTACCAGGTCCAGGGAGAATTACCTGACCCTTGGACACCAATTCAATTATGAGACCAAATATTATCAATTTAGACAAACAGTCCAGGATGATTATTTTGGCGATGCGTTTGTAAGTGCAATAACAGATAAGGCTAATCTGAAGACCATGTATAACCAAGGGTATGTGGAGTTGGGCAATAAGACGTTAGGGATATTAAAGGGAAATATAGCCTTGTACAATTACAACTACTTTTTTGACAGTAAGCTGATCAATGCAACAGGGGAGGAGATTTCCAACCAATTAAAGGGAGAAGAGATTACCGTTGGCGCCCAGTATGGAAAAACAATAGGTGGATTCAAATTGAATGGGGCGATAGATTATAGGGTGTCGGGTGAGTTAACGGGTAGCATCATCAATGCCGCCGCCAGCTACCAACTTAAATCTGGGGCAAAAGCAACGTTTGGTATAAATTCATCCAGTAAAATGCCAAATTTCAATTACCTGTTATATCAAAGTGACTATGTAAATTACAATTGGCAGAACAATGAGGTTTTTGATAAGGAACGTGTTAATGGGTTGCTATTGGGGTTGGACTCCAAATTATTGGGTAGCCTGTCTGCAGAATACAATATAATTGATAACTATACCTATTTCACATCAACTGCCACACAGGAGCAGATAAATGCCGGAGAGGAAAATGCCGCGGTACGTCCCTTTCAAGAGGGCAATAGTGTTACCTATCTTAAGATTAAGTATAATAAGGAGTTCAAGGTGGGGAATTTTGCCCTGAACAATACGGTGATGTACCAACAGGTAGATCAAACGAATAACGTTCTTAATGTGCCCCAGTTGGTGACCAGAAATACCTTGTATTTTTCCAAGGATGTATTTGATAGGGCCATGCACCTGCAGACAGGAGTGACCTTTAAGTATTTCACTGCCTATAATATGGATGCCTATAATCCCTTACTTGGGGAATTCTATATTCAGAATCGTGAAGAACTTGGGGGCTATCCTTTGTTGGATTTCTTTATAAATGCAAAGGTAAAGCAGACCAGGCTCTTCCTAAAGGCAGAACATTTCAATTCTTCCTTCTCTGGCTTTAACTTTTACTCTGCCCCGAACTACCCGTACAGGGATTTTGTGATCCGTTTTGGTCTTGTTTGGAATTTCTTCTCCTAATTATATGGGGGCTTCTGCCAGAATAGGGCAGAACCAGGCTTTCGCTACTCGCTTTTGCCTTTGTTTTACGATCAGTTTTGAGAGAAGGAACTCTCCAATCTACCGATTTTAATCAGAATACCTAAATAGTAGTGGTCTAGGCAAAGAGCTCAGACAAGGAGCTCAATCCTTGCCCCAAGAAAAATATCCATTTTATTCCGTTCGTAAATCCTTGTAATCCAGCATGCTCCGATGGGGCGAAAAAAAAGTTGAAAAAAAGGCAAAAAAAAGTGTTGTGGTATTGCGGAAAGGTTGTAGGTTTGCAGCCCGAAACAACGAGGGTTGTGGAGGGAAAAGCGGTCGAGAGGCCATGTTCATTGAAGGTTCTGGAGCAGCGAA
>JBFIGS010000398.1:0-1881 GCA_041602195.1 Sediminicola sp.
ATGGTTTATCTACAACCTTCCTTTATGAGACCCGTTAAGGCGAATAATACAGATAACAACCTTAGGTTGCCTTGCCTATTTCCTTATCCACCGATCATCAGAAAAATTGTAGCACCAAAGGCCTCCGTTACCTTGCAACAAAGACCTACCCTAAATGGTCATCGGCCCTTCCCCTTTATGATAGCTATAGCCCATGGCACTAGGCACAGTTTGGTCTATTTTGGTATTTTTTTGAGATAGCCCCAAATTTTATGCATGATAGACCGTGTGAATCATAGGACCTTAGTTGCGGCATGTTAATGAAAGATCCTTCCAAGAATATATGCCGCAGGGGATGTATTTTGAACGCACTTAAATCTTTAAGCCACTTGGCCCTTAAGATAACCCGTCTAGGAAAAAACAAGCACCAAAACCCATTCCGTGGACGATTTCAACACCTATTATTGGATCCCCCTCCTGGCAAGGAAAGCCATAGCCTCCATCCCAGGTATCTTCTAAACATTATCCAACGTAAATCTTGTAAAGAGAAACAATAGGGATTGCGTTTAAAGGTAAAATACCCATTTTTTAAATCGTTCAAAGCGTAAATTGCTAGTCAGTATTTATCCCAACAATAAAAAAATAACGTAACTTACTTATTGGATAGCGTAGTATGAATTTCACAAAAGGAATCAAAAAAAAGAATACCGGATCAAGATCCGATTGCGATCTGAATATGATCGCTGAAATGGTATGTCTGACCTTAGGAATGTCCTCGGCCTCTATTTTGCACTTCCACGACAGGGAACTAGAGGAATTGGCAGGCCATTTTGGTGTCCCTGGAATTGCCCCCCATATTAAGAAGGCCTTATATACAGAGCTGGAGCATTCTAAGAAGAATATCATTATCCCTACTTTGGCCCAAACAGATATAAGTACCTCAGTAAAAGAGAAGGCACCTTCACACCCGTCATTTTATGCCGCGGTACCCCTTAAAGACCAAAATAGAAAAACCATTGGAATGCTGTGCGTCATGGACAACTCAAAAAAAAAGTTGAGTGCCCAACATAAAAAAGTGCTCCTAAAATATGGACAACATATCACAAGGATGCTCATGGATAAAATAAAGAACCTTGAGCATCATGATGATCTTAGAATTTTAAAAGAGCAAATCACCCTTTTTGAACTCACCAACAAACAGGCTAAAATAGGATCATGGCACCTTGATCTACCCACAAAAAAATTATATTGGTCCAATACCACCAAAGCCATACATGAGGTCCCCACGGATTACAAACCGGAATTAGAAACTGCTATAAAATTCTATAAGGCTGGAGAAAGTCGTAAAAAAATTGAGAAGTGCATAGAAAATGCCATCCTACACCATAAAAAATTCGATGTAGAATTACAGGTGATCACTGCAAAAGGAAAGGAAATTTGGGTCCGGGCCCGTGGGCAGGCAGAATTTGAGAATGGAGAATGTATTCATTTGTATGGCACCTTCCAGAACATCAACTTGGATAAAATAAAAGAGAAAAAACTTGCCTTCAAAGAAAATCAATTCCGTTCTATCATTGAGAATTCCTTGACAGCACATTTATTGACCAAACCAGACGGCTCTATCATTCAGGCCAATAAGGCCGCCATAAAAATGTTCGGTTATGGAAAGAAAGAATTCTTAAATTTAGACCGCGGAAAGGTCATAGATACCAACGATCCTCGCCTACCTATTTTACTGGAAAAAAGAAAAAAAGAGGGCAAAGTAGAAGGGGAACTGATTGGCATACGCAAGAACGGTCAAAAGTTTGCCATTTTACTCTCTTCCTCTCTTTTCATGGATTTGGATGGAGTCATTAAAACCAGTATGTCCATCATCGATATTTCCAGCGAAAAGCAAAAATC
>JBFIGS010000399.1:0-1881 GCA_041602195.1 Sediminicola sp.
AAGAGAAACCATTCTGAAAGGTCTAAAAAGTACCGAAAACTGGGATGTTATAATTATAGGTGGTGGTGCCACAGGTCTGGGTATTGCATTGGATAGTGTTACTAGGGGCTACAAAACAGTACTATTGGAGCAAGTAGATTTCGCCAAGGGTACATCCAGCAGAAGCACAAAATTGGTACACGGTGGTGTTCGATATTTAGCTCAAGGCGATATAGGTTTGGTTAAAGAGGCCTTATATGAAAGGGGATTAATGCTGAAAAATGCTGCGCATTTAGTATCTAATCAGTCCTTTATCATACCAAATTACAGATGGTGGGATGGTATTTTTTATACAACAGGTCTTAAGATATATGACCTCTTGGCAGGAAAATTAAGTTTGGGAAAATCTTTCCATATCAATAAAAAAGAAACTCATAATAGGTTAAAAACACTTAATACCGAACATTTAAAAGGAGGCGTTGTATATCAAGATGGTCAATTTGATGATTCTAGATTAGCTATTAATATTGCCCAAACAGCTATCGAGAATGGGGCTACCCTTCTCAATCATTTTGAAGTCCAAAAGTTGACAAAGGATGATACAGGAACAGTTAACGGCGTAATTGCAATAGATAGGGAATCAGGCACGGACTATACCCTCAATGGCAAGGTGGTCATCAATGCCACTGGCGTATTTACGGATGAAATATTACAAATGGATAATGAATATGCCAAAAATATGGTACGCCCCAGTCAGGGGATACACTTCGTTTTGGATAAATCTTTTCTACCTGGGGATGATGCCATCATGATTCCAAAAACAGATGACGGACGAGTCCTTTTCTTGGTACCTTGGCATGATAAGGTTGTGGTTGGGACTACTGATACTGTTTTGGACAGTCATAGCCTGGAACCGATAGCCCTGGAAGAAGAAATCAACTTTATTCTTACCACGGCCAATAGATACTTGACCAAAAAAATCGAGAGAAAAGATGTCCTTAGCATATATGCGGGACTAAGGCCTTTAGCCGCGCCACAAGATGAGTCTGAAAAAACAAAGGAAATATCTAGAAGCCATAAGATCATTATTTCCAATTCTGGACTAGTTACCATAACTGGGGGTAAATGGACCACCTATCGCAGAATGGCACAGGATACCTTGAACAAGGTAATTGAAATAGGGAAATTGGAAAAGAAGATCTGTGAGACCGCTTCTCTTTCAATACATGGTTCAACGGATATCATGGACCGTAACAATCACTTATACATCTATGGTACGGATTACCAAGAAATTAAGAAGTTAATACAAAAAGACCCTGTACTTGGAGAAAAGCTACATCCAAATTTAGATTATCTAAAGGCAGAAGTGGTTTGGGCCGTAAGAAATGAAATGGCCCGGACTATTGAGGATGTACTGGCCAGACGTGTTAGGGCCCTATTTCTTGATGCACGGGCAGCAGTAGAAATGGCCCCTTTGGTTGCCGATA
The DNA here is from genome assembly GCA_041602195.1 of Sediminicola sp. GTDB lineage: Bacteria > Bacteroidota > Bacteroidia > Flavobacteriales > Flavobacteriaceae > Sediminicola. The sequence continues at coordinate 1,467 of JBFIGS010000399.1, forward strand.
TTTTGGCAAAAGAACTTGATAAGTCTTTAGATTGGAAAACATCACAAATCGCAGCATTCAATGCTATAGCAAAAAACTATATCTTAAAAAGCCAACCAATAACTTAAATTATTAATCGATAGATTTTGGATAAATCTTTATAAATTTAATATATGGACCAATATATTCTTGCCCTAGATCAGGGCACAACCAGTTCCCGAGCCGTCATTTTCAATAAAAAAGGAAACATAGTTTCCACTGCCCAGAAGGAATTTACCCAATATTTTCCACAACCGGGATGGGTGGAACATGATCCCATGGAAATTTGGTCCACCCAAGCTGGAATTGCCGCAGAAGCCTTAGTAAAGAAAGGGTTGAACGGCAGTAACATTGCGGCAATAGGGATTACGAACCAAAGGGAAACGGTAGTAGTTTG
>JBFIGS010000400.1:0-1861 GCA_041602195.1 Sediminicola sp.
ACAGCCCGGGCCTAATCCCAAGAATTTTGGAATTGGGTTCCGGTTGCAATAAGGTATGCAGTTCTTGGGAGACCTTTTTGGTCTTCCCTATTTCTTTATTGGCTTCTATGTTGATCTTGCTACCCGTATATAAGGATTCCCCATTTGGAATAAATTTATTTACACCGCAGGAATATAGACTTACTGTTATCAGCAATATCAGGGCATAGTAATATGTTATGGTTGCCTTCAAAATTTTATTCATTTTTATTATCCCCCTTCTCCTTGTCCTCAGTGGTACTTGTCTCTTTCAGGGGATTGAATAACTGACTAAACTTATTGAATTCCCTGTTGAAAATCAGGGCTATTCCTGTGACGATCAATTGACCGTCTATGATATTTTCGTACTCGTTCTTTCTAAAGCCCCTTAGTCTATAACGGCCATCTTTGGTAAGTAAATACTCCAGACTTACGTTACCAATAATCGGGGTTTCTTCTTGGCCAGATTGCGCACTCCCTTCCACATCCACAGCACTTCCCGCCGTTACTACCAACCTATCATCGAACAATTTTTTTTTGGCATTGATGTTCAATTGGGTGCGGTCCTGTGGACTATCTCCTTGATAATCCGTAAAACTATCCAGGTCAAAATCGACCTCAAATCCCGATTTTCCAAAAACCTTGTCGGAAAAGGCGTTGATCTGTCCAGAGAGCACCTTGTTTACATTGTCCCTTGCAATGGCTGCCGTACCTCCCATACTTCCATCACTGCCAGAATCAGGATAGAATCTATTAAGAGCCAATAAGGCAAATACTTGTTTGTTCAACTCTGCTTCTTGTTGGTTTAACTGTTGCACCCTACCGTAAACAGCCCCACCAAGAGAGCCCTGTTCGTCTTCGGGCATATCCAGTCTAAAGGACAGCTTTGGTTCCAACAATTCCCCGTCAACATTAAGGTATACCAAAAAGGGGAGTACTTGGCGGTATTTGTTGACAACACTTATATCTTCACCCGAAATTACGGACGACATCAGTGGCGTTGCGGAGGTTTCCACTTCATATACGGCGGTCACGTCCAGTTTGGCATCCGTTGGGTCGCCCTGCCAGACAATGGTACTTCCTGGGTTGATTTCAAACCTTCGTTTTACCAGATTGTACAAAGAAGTCTCATAATGCCCGGAATTTAGTTCGTACCGGCCAGTGAGATTTGTTGAGCCGTTGGGTTTTATATTCAGATTTAGGGTTGCATTGCCAGATACTTTAAGGTTATCTCCGGTACGCTCATCAATGATGATGTTGAAATCCGAATCGTCCGCAATTTCCAAAACAACATTAACATCCATGCCGGAAAAAAAAGCGGGGGTTTCTTCCTGGTCATTTCTGGTGAGGATGGCATCGGGATTTTCACGGTTAACAAAAAGGACCACTCCTTCACGTTCCTGCACATCCAACTGCTCTTTGGGGACTACATAGGTAATATCGGTTATTTTACGGACCCGGATTCTCCCTTCTATGACCGGGAGCTTTAAATAGCCTTTGACACTTAGGTCCAGATCGAAACTCGACTTCCCATAGAACAATTCGTTATCTTCTTTTGTGGAGTTTAGGGCTTGAAATTGTTCAGCATTTAGGCTGATATTGAATTTGGGATTTGTTAATTCTTCAGTGCCAATGGAACCGTTCATTTTAAAGTTGCTGCCATTGGCGTCCGTAATCTGAAAATTGTCCATATAAATCCCTTTGTTATCAATTTTGAGGGTTTCATCGGAAATCTTAAAAACAGAATTCAAGGTAGCCACATTAAAATCGGTGTCCTTAAAATTGACGGAGCCGGAATACATGGGGGAAGCTGTTGTCCCGGAAACATCAATATTTCCGGAGA
>JBFIGS010000401.1:0-1855 GCA_041602195.1 Sediminicola sp.
AAATGCATGGTCTTTGGTACCTGCAGTTCCTTGGAAAAAATGGAATACTTAAAAAAGATCGGGGTGCACCATCCCATTAACTATAAGGAGACCGATTTTGAAAAGGAGGTTCGTTTGCTCAATAAGGATACTGGATTAGATGTGATTTTTGATCCGGTAGGGGGCACTTCCGTACGAAAGGGGTTCCGACTTTTGGGAGCAGGAGGAAGGTTGTTGACTTTTGGAGTGTCCTCCATGAATAAGAACACCTCCTTTTTCGGAAAACTAAAGGTGCTGTTCCAATTTGGGGTCTATCATCCCATCCAGTTTTTGGGGGGATCCAAGGGAATGATCGGGGTGAATATGTTAAAGGTTGGGGAGGAAAGACCGGATAAAGTGGCCAATGCCATGAAGGCCGTAATCCAAATGACGGAGAAGGGCGATTTAAACCCATTTGTGGGTGCGGAATATAACATAGAACTGTTGGCGGAGGCACACCAATTTTTGGAATCGAGGAAATCCATGGGAAAAATTGTGGTGAAATGGTAAACTATAAATGAATAGTGATGGGAAACGGGTTTTTTACAAATAAGGTAGCCATTGTCAGTGGGTCCAGTATGGGCATAGGAAAAGCCATAGCCCAAGAATTATTGAATCTGGGTGCCAAGGTGGTGTTAAATGGAAGGGACAGACAGCGATTGGAGCGTACGGCATGGGAATTAAAGGAGCTGGGTTTTGAAACCCTGCCCGTGGTTGCGGATATTCGTTTTCCTGCCCAATGCAAACAGTTGATTGATAGCACTATAGGCACCTATGGAGGATTGGATATTTTGGTGAACAATGCCGGAATAAGCAGCAGGGGGAGTGTTGAGGATATGGCCGATTCCAATTACAAAATTATTGCCGAGACCAATTTTAACGGGGCCGCACATTTAAGCAAATACGCCATCCCCCATCTAAAAACATCAAAAGGACATATCATTTTTATCAATAGCGTTGCCAGTTTTAGGGGCATGCCCTATAATGCGGCCTATAGCACCTCCAAAATGGCACAGGCCGGACTGGCGGAAGCCTTACGGATAGAGTTGTCCGATAACGGGGTGCACGTGGGGATTACGTATGTTGGTTTTACCGAGAACGATCCCAAAAAGACCATTTTGGATGTGGATGGATCTTGGATCTACCTTCCTAAAAGGACCAATGAAAAACTCGATACCCGTGAACACGTGGCCAAAAGTGTCTGCGTACAGATCGCCATGCGCAAGGACTCCATAACATTAACGGGACTTGGACATCTGGCGAGGATAATCACCCGTTATTTTCCCCTTTTAGGACATTGGGTTCTTTGGTGGAACAGGGTAAAGATCAAAAATGAGTATACCATGATAGGCGGGGCAAGGGCAGAAGTACAAAGGTCCAATGTGCCACATAGGGATGTAGAGGAATTGATTTAACGATCAGGTTTTATCAGCAACTGCTTTAGTGCTTGTCACAACCCCATAATACTTGTTGAAAATAATGGATGCAGTAAGATCTCCGGTTACATTCACTGCAGTTCTAAACATTCCCAAAATACGGTCTATGCCAATAATAATGATCAGTCCATCAATAGGAATCCCCGCACTCTGTAGTACCGATGTTAGAATAATAACTCCCCCTCCTGGAATGGCTGGGGTACCTATGGAGGCAGCCACAACGGTGAAGGTAATGATCAGGAGGTTGACTATGGTCAATTCTATACCATAGGCTTGTGCCATAAATAAGGTGGTTACACATTGAAACAATGCTGTTCCATCCATATTAATTGTGGCCCCAACTGGGATCACAAAATCACTGATATTGGAAGATACGCCCAGTTTGTCGTCTGCTGTTTTCA
>JBFIGS010000402.1:0-1854 GCA_041602195.1 Sediminicola sp.
GGAACACTTTCCATAGTTATCCAATCAAATGGACGGTTTACCATGAATTTCAATGTGCAAGGCTCGGACCCTTTTACAGTTACCGGGGAAATGTTCTTTGAGAACAATGAGTTTTTCGCCATCCGATTTGATGAGGAACCGAACGATTACGACTATTTTGGAATAGAGTACACTTCCACCACCTTGCAAATAAATGGAGGGCCTGATACGGCCGAATGGGATTTTAATGGAGATGGAAACGATGAACCGGCAAGCGTTACCCTAAATTTTGTAAAGGCTTAATAACTATACTCTGGCACTTTACCTATCACCCCTTTATAAAAGGCCTTATATACCTTAAGATCCTTCTCCAAATCTCCAGTAGGGAAATGGGGTTGGGATACCTTGATCTGTTTCTTGCCAAAATCAAAGGCCACCATCACGATAGGGACATTTGCCTCTTTGGCAATATAATAGAACCCGGTCTTCCATTCGGCTACCTTTTTCCGTGTTCCCTCAGGGGCCAGGGTTAATCGAAAAACGTCCCTACTTTCAAAAACTTTGGCGGTAGCCTTAACGGTATCATTACTTTTACTCCGATCGATGGGTGCTCCCCCGGTCCATCTAAAAAACCATCCGAAAGGGGAATCAAAAAGACTTTTTTTACCGATATAATTGATCTCCTGGTTCCAAACCTTACGGATCAATAATCCCAAAAAGAAATCGACCCAACTGGTATGGGGCACTACGATGACCACACATTTATCGACGTCCGGAAAGGTGCCAACCGTTTTCCATCCCAATAGTTTGTAATAAATAAATTTCGCAAGTGCCTGCATTGTGTTATATAATTATTTAAAAGCTCAATAGAATATTTTGGAGCACAAAACCCCATAATTAATCTTGTAGGGCTATATTTTTTTATAGATCGATTTTAATTTTTGAGGGGTAATGGTCTTTCGCCACTCTTTACCCACCGCATTTTCCCAAAGAGGCTCCAAACTCATGGCCACTTGTATCATGGTATCAAATTCGGCATCGCTCAAATTCGCACAGATTCCTTTTGGAAGTTCTATCTGATGTTTCTCCCTCATTTGATCGAACAGGGCCACCCCTTCTGGATAGAATTCCTCCAAATACTGAAAAACAAGGCAATTACCAATACCATGTTTAACCCCCAAAAGATATGAAAGGCCGTAGCTCATTGCATGTGCCACCCCAACTTGGGAATACGCAATACTCATGCCGCCATGCCAAGAGGCCATCATTAACTTATCTCTAGAATCTTCGTCCGATAATGAGTCGAGATACACTTCCTTGCACAACTCCAATGCCTTCTCCCCATAACTCTGGCTGAAAGCATTCAGGAATGTTCCATTGAGCGATTCTACGCAATGGATAAAACAATCCATTCCTGTGTAAAACCATTGCTCCGTTGATACTCCTTGTGTGAGATCTGGATCTAAAATCACTTGGTCAAAGGGTGTGAAATCTGAATTGATGCCCAGTTTCTTATCTGGTCCCAACAAAACTGTAGTCCTGGAAACTTCCGCGCCCGTACCACTGATGGTTGGTATTCCTACATGGTAAATAGCCTGTTTTTTTATTAAATCCCATCCCTGATATTCTGAAGCACTCCCAGGATTGGTCAACATAAGAGCCGTTGCCTTGGCCAGATCCAGTAAGGTCCCTCCACCAATTCCTATTATTCCGGAAGGCAACTCAGTGTAACTTTGTATTAATTGGGACACCAAGGAATCTACTTGATTGGTTTTAGGTTCCTCATCTGCAGAAATGAAAATGATCTGATCATTAAAAAGCAAAGGGATACTATTTATTAGCTCGTGCCCTTCAAAAACGTCATCGACCAAAAAA
>JBFIGS010000403.1:0-1817 GCA_041602195.1 Sediminicola sp.
AGAATTGCCATTTCCCTGCTTATTGTTGGCTTTATCTGCAAAATTTTACATTTCCCGAACATTGCCAATCCCCTCATAATTCTCTCGCTTTGCGCTATTGCTACTTTGTATGGATTGCGATTTTGGAAAAAAAGCAAAAAGGGATTCCTCGAATACAACAAATTGGTACTGGTTACCGCATGGTCCTTAAATGGAATATTCAAAATTCTAGACCTATCCCATACTGATTTTTTTCAGCTTATTGGTAGTTTGGCCTTTATTGTCTGGATTATAATGGAGGGTACGTCTTATCTCATAGATGATAAGGACGACAATAGAAGCGACATTGCTTATTTCATTTGGAATACCATGATGATTATTGGCATATTGGCGATCATAATAGGTAGCCTTACCAAAATATTGGAATGGGAATATGCTACCCCTACCCTCGTAACAGGATTTATTCTCGTTACCGCATATGTATTAAAAGACATATTGATCCAAAAGCTTCAAAAAAAGGAATAGAAGGGATACCTTATAGGAATCATTCTACTTTTTTTGGGTGTTCAAGTCCATCTTCCTATTAACTGATTTCAAGCCTGAAGAAAAGTTCGCTAAATCGTGTTTAATTTTTGCATTGAACAATTTATTCTAAGCGTTTCATTATTTCATGGATATTTCAAATTTTTGTCTTATTTTTTCTGTTAAATCGGGAACCATGGAAAAACAAAGACGAGTATTTATTCAAAAGGCGGGTATAATTGCAGCAGTTAGTGCTGTTACACCACAAATATTATTCTCCGCCAATAGGACGCAAAAAAAAAAGTTGGGGGTAGCACTTGTTGGTCTAGGGTATTACAGTACCGATCTTCTTGCCCCTGCCTTGCAATTGACCAACAATTGTGAATTAAGGGGCATTGTTACCGGGAGTCCTGAAAAAATCCCTGTATGGAAAGAAAAATACGGGATAAAGGATAAGAATATCTACAATTATCAAAATTTTGATGCTATCGCCAACAACCCTGATATAGATGTGGTTTATGTGGTCTTGCCCCCTTCCATGCATGCAGAGTATACTATCCGTGCTGCTAAGGCGGGCAAACATGTTTGGTGTGAAAAACCAATGGCGCCCTCCGTTGCAGATTGTGAAGCCATGATCAAGGCATGCAAGGACAATAAGGTAAAACTGGCCATAGGATATCGTTGTCAGCACGACCCCAATATTCAGGCCTATATGAAAGTAGGCAAGGAAAGACCATTTGGTAAGGTTAGAATGGTGACTTCTGCGGCAGGATATTTTGATGGCCGCACCAACCATTGGAAACAAAACAAGAAATTAGGTGGTGGCGCAATGGGAGATATGGGGGTTTATGCACTACAGGGTGCCAGATTGGCCACTGGTGAGGAACCCATCTCAGTATTGGCACAGGCCTCCACTACCCGACCAGAAATCTATCACGAGGTTGAGGAAACCATGATGTTTCAATTGGAATTTCCGAGTGGTGCCCTGGCATCCTGCCAGACCAGTTTTGGTATTAATATGAACCATCTACAGGTAAACTATGAAAAAGGTTGGTTAAAAATGGCACCGCATTCTTCCTACAGGGGCAATAATGGAAGCATGTCCGATGGACCCATTATAAATTTCCCCATTCCAAACCAACAGGCCAAACAAATGGATGAGGATGCTATGGCCATTATAAACAAGACCGATTTATTGGTTCCCGGGGAGGAAGGACTTCGGGATATACGTGTTGTAGAGGCAATCTACAAATCGGCTGCACAGAATTGTGTGGTTAAATTGTAGTATTGTAGGGGCGGCAAGCATAGAAAACATC
>JBFIGS010000404.1:0-1815 GCA_041602195.1 Sediminicola sp.
AAATTTGTTTCTTTATCTAAAAATAATAACCTATAATATAAGGAATGAATCTTGACATTCTAAAATAATTTGGTTTAAAGCGACCTGCTTTTATAGTAGAAACAACTAACTAATTTTAAGTCAATTATATTACACTTTGAAATCAAAAAAATCTCAAACACTACTTAAGGAAGACAATACAAAAAGGAAGTTCTTGGTTGTATCCCGTTGGGGCGAATCACTGGATATAGCCTATGCCATCTCCATGGAAGGCCATATGGTAAAGATGTATATTGAAGACAAGCCTTCCCGGGAAATAGGGTATGGCTTTGTTCAAAAAGTCAAGGATTGGCAAAAGCATATAGAATGGGCGGATATCTTCATCTTTGATTATACGGGTTACGGAAAGGTTTGTTCTGAATTAAGGGCTGCTGGTAAATTGGTCATAGGAGGTACGGAATATACGGACAAGCTAGAATTGGACCGAAATTTTGGACAGGATGAGCTAAAGCGACATAAAATTAAGGTGTTGCCCTTCAAAGAATTTTTCAGCTTCCAAGAAGCCATAGATTATGTGAAGTCGCACCCCAATGCCTATGTCATCAAGCCCATGGGTGAGACTTCGGAATATAAGCAATTGTTGTTTGTAGGAAGTGATGATGAAGGATTGGATGTGATTAGGGTATTAAAGGCTTATGAAAAATCATGGGGTGATGATTTTGGTAACTTCCAATTGCAGAAGAAAGTAAAAGGAGTGGAAGTGTCGGCTTCAGCTTTTTTTAATGGTAAGGAATTTTTAGAACCCATAAATATTACATTCGAACACAAAAAATTATTTCCTAAGGAGCTCGGTGTTTCCACAGGGGAAATGGGGTCCAGCATGTTTTGGACCAAAGATTCTCCAATTTTTGAAGCTACGCTGCGGAAATTCGAAGCCACATTGGCCAAACAAAAATTCGTGGGCCATATAGATATCAACTGTATTGTGAATGGAAATGGAATATATCCCTTGGAGTTTACGTCTCGTTTCGGATATCCCCAAATATTCATACAAAGGGCAGGAATAACAGAACCAATTGGTCAAATGTTCTATAAAATAGCGGCAGGCCAAAAATTTAAGATCCAAGTTAAAAAAGGGTTTCAAGTAGGGGCATTTTTGGTAGTGCCTCCATTCCCGTATGAAGATAAAAAGACCTTTGAACTGTTCTCGAAAGATTCGGTCATCGTCTTTAAGAAAGATGCCAAAGAAGGGGTGCACCCAATGCATCTTAAAAACATCAATGAGGAATGGTTGATCACCGGAAATACGGGTATCGCCCTTTTGGTTACGGGGACTGCACTAACCATGAGAGATGCCCAGAAAATGATGCAAAATAGAATCAGTAATATTATCATCAACAATGTGTATTACAGGACGGACATAGGTGATCGGTGGTTGGAAGATTCCGATAAACTATGGTCTTGGGGCCTACTGTAAGAACAATAAGTTATTTCGATGAAACTTAAAGAAGTAAATCAAAGGCCTAATGATTATTTTAAAATCCTTCCACAGGATTGGCAGGAGATTATAAGTACACTTTGGGAAAAAGTCAAAGAAACATCAACCATATATGCAATTGTAGAGGAAGGAACTATCATTGCAGGCGGAATTGTTTTTTCAGAAAAACTACCAGAAATGACTAAGTTCGAACTTGAACGAGGTCAGCCATTTTTTGATCTAGGTTTTGGGTATATCGGTTATTTATGGGTTACCGAAAACAGAAGAAATGAACAACTTGGCTCAAAATGGCTTTCGCTTTTAAAAAAACAAGATCTAAAACAGGGTTATTGGCTCAC
>JBFIGS010000405.1:0-1805 GCA_041602195.1 Sediminicola sp.
ATTGAAAAGGTGTAGGTAAAAGAGCATTGCTATAGGACTTCTTATCCTGTATTAAATCTGAATTTGCACAAGGGTGGAACTCATGCTATGGTTTGCCCTCTTGGGACATTTCTTGCCCTAACCGCTCTCCAACTATTGAAAGGCTTACATATTTTCAACAAAATCTAAAAATACCTTTTTATGGCGTTCCACATCCATATCGGGAGATAGTGCCACACGGGCAATATAATCCTTGTCGCCTTCCTTGGTAGTTCCCTGGGTAGATGTTGCAGGGATGGTCCAGTAACATCCATGTAACTGCCCATAACTCACACAATACTTGCTTTCATGGGGAATTTCAGTGATCATTAAATTGATCAATTTCAAATTTAATGCCCTCTTATAAGCTTCCCTTTCTTCATCGGTAGTTCCTTTGGTGGGAAGATCCAATGAAAACACAGAGGGAGTAAAGCCTTGTTGTGCCAATTCTTCAGAAACAAAATTGATTTTCGCCTGGGGTAATGTTTCCTTGATGTAGGTGACAAATTCTCGGGTATTTATATAGGCATCCCTAATCCGCTGATTCATGGAAGGCAGTTGTTTTGACAGAATTTCGATTTGATGCTCAGTGGCCTCGTTATCGCAAAGTCGTAGATGCATGTCTATTTTTCCCATCAAGGCTTCCGCTTTTTTATTAGCCACACCGTAGCCAGCTGTACATTTTCCGCCACTAGGGAATTTGGAGCCACTGGCATACGAAATAGCCCTCACCGTTGATAGTATTTCGCCTTCCCCTAAAAAGTGCACATTGGGACAGAAGGTTTGATCTAATATAAAAACAGGTTCAATAGCTACTTCCCCCTTGGCTGTTTTACGGGCCGCACTTAAGACGGATTTTAATTTTTGAAGATCGGGAACTTCCACCCTTGGGTTAGTTGGAATTTCAGCGATGATATAAGGGATGGCATCTTCGTTTGCAATTTTATCTAAAATTGAGTCGAGGCTTTGGACCATATCGTTGTCACCATCCACAGGTAAATCCACTACTTCCACATTGTCAATACAAGCGGCAACCCGTCTTGCCTGGTCATTTGTGCCACCATAGCAATTGGGAGGAACAATAAACTTAATGGCCTTGTCGGTATAATTTTCAAGGGCATGGTGTATGAGCCCCATCATTATCGCATACTGCATGGATAACCCACTGGAAGCTACCAAGGGAGTTACTGTGGTCCCGGTAATTTCCTTGATGGAGTCTAGTACCAGTTTTTTGTTTGTTTCCTCCTGTTGGCTATCGGAAATATTATTTTGGGATTTAAAGGAAGATTGACTTACGAGCGACTCTAAGGCCGTAAGACAGTTGATTGGTGTCATTGCAATTGTTTCCCGTCTTCTTACATGTTGAATTTCAGAGATGTAATCTTCATTTTGCGCTCCATTTACTGTCAAAACGCTCCCAAAGTCAGCATACATGGTGATAAGGAAGTCGATCTCGCGAGCCTTCAGAAGGGTAAGATCAACAGTAGAAAAATCCTCTTGTTGAGAAATGAAAATGGTGCTGCCGTTGAACTTTTCAATATTTGATGGGCTGTCCACCTTTTTTAAATCAAATTGATATCCGTAAACGCGCTGCAGGATCTCAGCATCAAAAAAATCGGGCAGTGCTCCTTTATAGAGGATCTGGGTGTCCTTGTCTTCTAGCAAATTCTTTCTTAAAACAGCGAGAATTGGTGCCGTCTTTGAGGAAAAACTGATAACACTTTCCGGGTCCAGGGTATTTATGTTGGCAATTGCCCATTCCAAGATACAGGATAGGGGATGGCCTA
>JBFIGS010000406.1:0-1789 GCA_041602195.1 Sediminicola sp.
AAGGACAAATGGGCAATAGTGAAGTGGGCCATATGAACCTTGGAGCCGGCCGAATAGTATACCAAGATTTGGCAAAAATAAACCTGGCTATTGATCAGGATACCCTAAAAGATGAGCAGGTGCTAAAGGATGCACTGCTATATGCCAAAAACAATGATAAACCGGTCCATTTATTGGGATTGCTTAGTGATGGTGGCGTACATAGCCACACCTCACACCTTAGAGGACTTATTGATGCCAGTGAAAGTTACGGCCTTAAAAAGACGTATATCCATGCCTTTACCGATGGTAGGGACGTAGACCCTAAAAGTGGAATAGGATATGTTGAAGCGCTGAACAAGTATTGCTCCGACAAAAATGCAAAACTGGCCAGTGTTATTGGCCGGTATTACGCCATGGACCGGGACAAGAGATGGGAGCGTGTAAAATTGGCCTATGACCTATTGGTGAATGGTGAAGGACAAAAAACAGCTAATATTGAAGAATCCATACTGGCCAGCTATGAATCCGGGATTACGGATGAATTCTTAAAACCATTATTGGTAACCGATGATCAAGGGGCCCCCTTATCCACCATTAAAAATGGTGATGTTGTAATCTTTTTCAATTTTAGGACAGACCGTGGCAGGGAGCTTACCCAGGTGCTAAGTCAGGAAGATATGCATGAGCTCAACATGCACAAATTGGACCTATATTATGTTACCATGACCAACTACGATGATTCTTACAAGGGAGTGAAAGTAGTTTATGATAAGGATAATATAAGCGAAACCTTGGGAGAAACCTTGGCCAAAGCCCACAAGAAACAAATTAGAATTGCAGAAACCGAAAAATACCCACATGTTACCTTTTTCTTTAACGGTGGCAGGGAAGTTCCTTTTGAAGGGGAAGAGCGAATTCTATGTCCGTCACCCAAGGTAGCAACCTATGATTTAAAGCCAGAAATGAGCGCCTACGAGATAAGGGATGCCATAATTCCCGAGTTAAATAAAGGGGAGGTAGATTTTGTTTGTCTCAATTTTGCCAATCCCGATATGGTTGGACATACCGGAGATATGCAAGCGGCAATAAAGGCCTGTGAAACTGTGGATAGTTGTGCGGAATCCGTTATTAACGCGGGTCTGGAAAATGGATATACCACTTTGGTCATTGCCGATCACGGAAATTGCGAGACCATGATAAATCCGGACGGTAGTCCAAATACGGCACATACCACAAATCCAGTCCCCTTAATTTTGGTAGACAAAGAATTGAAGAGTATAAAGGATGGTGTTTTAGGTGATATTGCACCTACCATTCTTAAGCTAATGGGTGTTCCACAACCCGCATTGATGACAAGAAAACCTTTGGTATAATTATTTTTCAGCTTTCAATGTATTTGCAAATACCTCTAAACGTGCAGTTTTAAAAGTATTGTTTTACATTTGCATTCTATGATAAAGATCAAGACTTTAGAAGAGATAGAATTAATGCGCGAAAGTGCATTGATCGTGAGCAAGACTTTGGGAATGTTGGCCAGTGAGGTCAAGCCAGGGGTTACCACCTTACAGCTAGACAGCATGGCAGAAACATTTATAAGGGATCACGGAGGAGTCCCGGGCTTTTTGGGATTGTACGATTTTCCCAATTCATTGTGCATGAGCCCCAATGCCCAAGTCGTCCATGGAATTCCCAACGATACCCCTTTGGTTGAAGGGGATATTATCTCTATAGATTGCGGGGTCCTTAAAAACGGTTTTTATGGGGATCACGCCTATACCTTTGAGGTTGGGGAGGTTGATGCCGAAAC
>JBFIGS010000407.1:0-1784 GCA_041602195.1 Sediminicola sp.
GGGAGCGCTAATTTCAAATTAATAGCTGGGGAAGGATATGGAAGAATCTCACCCGTTCCTGTCCACTCTCCATTATTCATGATAGAAATTAGGAACACATCGGAATTTGAACTCAATACAAAAGATCATTTAAAGGGAGAAATTGGAATTTGCATTGTTGAAGGAAGTATTGAGGCTTGCGGAGAAGTGGTTGGTAAAGGAAATATACTAGTGTCGAAGGTTGAAGATACCTGCAAGACCCTGGTTAAGCCAAATTCCCATCTTCTGCTTTTTGGGGGAGCAACCTTACCCGAAGAACGACATATCTATTGGAACTTTGTATCTTCAAATAAGGAAAAGATACAACATGCAAAAAAAGCTTGGGAGAAAAAATCATTTCCAATGATGAAAAATGACGAAAGTTATGTTCCCCTGCCCAACTGATCATATCATATGCAGAAGACCACAAAAAAAACATTATTATTTGCAATAACCTCTATATCTATAGTCCTAACCCTTCATTTTTCCGCTTGTACCCCTAAAAAAAAGGCCTATGCCGAGGTCTTGGTATGGGACTCCATTAGAGTGACCGCCACTGCATATAATTCCCTTCCATCACAGACCACCGCACTTCATTCCAATATTACAGCATGGGGCGATACCTTACGTCCAGGCATGAAATGCATTGCAGTTTCAAGGGATTTGATCCGAATGGGGTTAAAACACAATACCATGGTAAGAATAGATACCTCTTCCCAAATTTATTTGGTAAAAGATAAGATGCATACCCGTTGGCGCAAAAAAATAGACATATATATGGGTGTAGATAGGGCGAAAGCTTTTGAATGGGGCAGAAAAAAGGTACAGCTCTATTATGTAGTTAAAAAAGATAGCATTCTAATTGTGGACTAGACTCCCTAAGTTGTACTTTTAAGGCGCAATTAAATACCCTTTAAAATTGAAATATCTAATTTACATTGCTTGCATTCTGAATTTAGTTTCTTGTTCGGTTTCAAGAGTAATTGTGGACAAACCCGTTATTTTCGATGAAGAACGGATAGCACTCACCAAAGAATACATGTCTGATCGCTACGGATTGGAATCCGATTCAGCTAAAATCACTCCTAAAATGATTGTTTTGCACTGGACGGCCATTCCTACCTTCGAGGCGTCTTTTGATGTGTTCTACAAATCAAAATTACCAAGCTGGAGAGATCAAATACAAACTGCAAGCAGCCTGAATGTTTCTGCTCATTTTTTAGTGGATAGGGACGGAACAATCTACAGATTGATGCCTGAAACGCTAATGGGAAGACACGTGATAGGTTTAAACCACGTGGCACTTGGTATTGAAAATGTCGGTGGTCTCGACGATAAGAAGCTGACCAGGGCACAAAGACGATCAAATATTTGGCTCGTGAAATATTTAAAATCCAAATACGATATAGAATATCTTATTGGGCATTATGAGTACACCAACTTTGTAGGGCATCCTTATTGGTTGGAGGTGGACGAATCCTATAGAACCGAAAAAACAGATCCAGGACGTAGGTTTTTAAAACAAGTAAAAAAGGCCACCAAGAAATTAAAATTTAAACCCACACCTCAAAAAACAAACTAGCATGAAAATGAAATTGGTAATCTTTCTATGTCTTTTCCTAGTTGCGGCAGATAGTTCGGCCCAAGAAAATGATATTACGGCTGCTTTATATGAAAGTTATGATCAATTCAAGGAGCCTTCCCTGGATAAGAGGAGGATAAAACACAAAGAACTTCAACCCTTGATCAATCGGTTAAAATCAGAC
>JBFIGS010000408.1:0-1768 GCA_041602195.1 Sediminicola sp.
CCACCTAGTATGCCAATGATCATGGCCTGACTCATAAAGATGAGTTTTACGTCCCGTCCGGAAAATCCAGTGGCTTTTAATATGGCGATATCTTTCATTTTCTCGTAAATGAGCATGTTGAGAATATTATAGATTCCAAAACCGGCCACGATTAAAAGGGTAATGGAAACCGCATAGGTTATGAGGTTCCGGATATTTGATCCAGTTTCGAACTGTGCGTTGGCCTCGTTAATGTCCGTTGCCTTCACCTTAAATTGGCGTTCCATTGTAATCGCCATCGACTCTGCCTCAGAGATGTCATTAAGCTTTACATTGATATCGGTAATATAGTTTTCTGCTTCACCAAGTATGCGTTGTACCGTTTTTAAGTTGGCATAACTTTGTACGTTGTCCAGGTCGGCGATACCACTTTGATACAACCCCACAATTTTTAGCGGAAAGACATCGCCCGAGACAGTACTGATCTGCACCCTATCTCCAGGGGAGAGAGACATTTTTTTAGCCAATCCAGCACCCAAAAGAATACCATTGTCATTATTTTTTAACGCAATGGGCGTGCCTTGGATGATGTAATCCTGAATATTTGATAGTCGGACTTCTTCCATAATATCAATTCCCGTCAACTTCCCGCCCAATTCTATAGATCCGGATAAATAGAAGATCTGTGCCCCCAATTGAGGGGTGGCGCCCAAAACGTTTTTGTCCGCTTTTAAATACTGGATTATTGGCACGGCATTGTGGATTTTTTTTTGGGCTTGTTTGGGCTTAATGGAATGCACTACATTAAAAGTATTGGCATAATCTTCATAAAGACCTATGGGTTGTTTTTTACTTGGTTCTATTTCATTGTAAATGTGGATATGTGGGGTTTGATTGAGGATCAGATCGTCCAGCATACTATTAAGTCCCGTCATAAAACTTACCAAGGTAATATAGGCGCCTATCCCAAAAGTGACGCCAAGAGAAGCGGTAATGGTAGATTTCATCTTAGTGGTAAGATGTGTCTTTGCAATTCCTAAAATGACTTTCCAATTGGTCATTTTTCTGGTTTTAGTAATTCAGTTTCCTTGGTTATTCCGGATAAGATTTCCACCCGGTCCAAATTTTGTAAGCCAATAGAAACCGCAACGGAACCTTCCGAGGTTCTTACCTTGTTTCCTTCCATAAGATACTCTTTGGGGATGGTAAGCGTATGTTCTTTTTCTGCAACAACAATATTTCCCTCCCCCGAAAGTCCTGGATACAATACCTTGGGAGGTGAAACAAATTCGGCTTCAATTTTAAAGGTTTGGGAGCGTTCCTCTTTTCTAGGGTAGATTTTACTGATATTGGCTTCAAAAACATCGGATCCGTATGCATCAAGGGTGATGAGGGCTCTTAATCCCAAGGCTATTTTTACAATATCCACTTCATCCACCAACATTTCAATTATAAAAACGTCATCCTTGCCTATAGCGGCAATCGGTTCCATTGTACTGACCAGCTCCCCAGGATTTTTAAAGAGGGCATATACCTTCCCGTCAATTTTGCTGTCCACCGTAAAATCTTCCGTGTTTATCAAGGAAGTTCTATAGCTATTCTTAGCTTGTTCCAATTGGGTCTTCAGCTCATTTTTGGTTCGGTTGTATTTCGTCTGTAGCAGTTGTAATTGATTGGTTGAAAGTTCAAAATTTAATTTTTTGGTATCGTATTCCAATTTCGATCCTATCTTTTGTTTCCAAAGGTTTTCTTGTCTGAAAAAATTTATGGAATCGTTCCGGTAGCGCAA
>JBFIGS010000409.1:0-1757 GCA_041602195.1 Sediminicola sp.
GAATTCCATAGGCCGATTTTAAACCGACTTTTTTAGCCTCCTTTTGCCTAATGAAATGTTTATGTTCCCAAAGATCCTCCCAAAATATAACATTATTTTCTTTCCATGTAATCCCTGGCAAACCAACCCCTATTTCAAAAGTTGAGTGTTCCATGTTTTTTTCATAAAAAGAATTATAATAGGTATCCGAAGTTTTCTTTGACACCATCTTTAGTTTACCCTTGTCCGAACTTAATAACCAGGCCTCAGCCATTTGACAATCCCCAAAATCCAATAAAAAATTTAAGACCTTTTCCATAGATGATGACACATCTAGTTCTAAGTTGAAAACTTTGGAAACATCATGTAACAGTTTTTGGTACAATTCCTTGTTTCTAGCTTCCGTAATGTTTTTTTGTATGGAGATCCAATGGGTATACCAACCCTTCTCATTGGCCACAGGGGCGATGGAAAGGTTAACCCAGAATTCTTCTCCATTCTTCTTATAGTTCAACACATCTACATCTATATTCTTCCAAGCTCGTAGGTCTCTACTTACTTGTTTAAGAACATCGCTATCTGTCTTAGGGCCTTGGGCAATCCTTGGTGTGGCCCCTATAACCTCATCCATGGTGAAACCGGATTGTTCCAAATAGGCATCATTGGCGTAGATTATTTCAGGGCCGATAGGGTAACTTTGCGGTTCGGCCTTAGTGATAAGGATAGGGTCTTTGGATTTTTGAAGTACGGTCTTAAAAATCTTTAGTTCTTGCTCCCTTTCTTTTTGTTGTGTAACATCCTGCATGGCTCCTACCATACGAACCGCATTTCCATGATCATCCCTCAATATAAAACCCTTGTCCAAGATTTCTATGTAGTCGCCATCGCCTTTTTTAAAACGGTATTCCCCTGTCCAATTATTTCCTTTGCCCTTAAGGGTTTCCCATAGGCTTTCCAAAACACGCTCACTCTCATCTGGATGCAGCTGTAACCGCCATAATTCAAAATTTTTATGGGGATTTTTATTGAATTTATGACCAAAATTTAATTCAAAATTTTCTCCAAAGATCAATTCGTTTTTTTCTAAATTCCAATCCCATATGCAATCCGACGTGGCCTGGGTCACGTAATTGTAACGCTCATTAATTTCTAGTAGAGCCGTTTCGCTTTTTTGTTTCTCCGTAACATCAATGACGCTAGAAATCATTAGATTTTGGTCCGCCAAAGGAATATTCTTGGCATTTACTATACGTTCCTCTCCATCCTTTCGGGTTATTTTTATTCCTTCCCATGACATCCTATTCATATCACCACTTTGGATATCAGATAGAATTTTGTTTTTTATAAATTCCCTATAGCTAGAATCTGGATAAATCTTTTTAAAGAACTTCTCGATGTCCAAAAGCTCCTCCTTTGGCCAACCATAGACCTCCATAAACTTTTTGTTCATTATAGTGGCCTCACCAGTATCTATTTTATTTACCGCAATACCTATTGGGAGGTTGTCCAAAGTCTTTTCAATGAACTTGTTCCTTTCTT
The DNA here is from genome assembly GCA_041602195.1 of Sediminicola sp. GTDB lineage: Bacteria > Bacteroidota > Bacteroidia > Flavobacteriales > Flavobacteriaceae > Sediminicola. The sequence goes on from JBFIGS010000409.1 coordinate 1,519, forward strand.
TTAAAGATTCCAGTGTAGTATTCTCTTCGGTGACATCCAATATAATAGCATCCCAAAATGTACTCCCATCATGGTTATTAAATGGTTTACCTAAGCCCTTTAGCCATTTAACCGTTCCATTAGTATGATGAATGCGCCACTCAGCTCTCCAATCACACATCTTCTCGGCTGATAATTTTATGGACGCCAAAACTTTGTCCAAATCTTCCTTAAAAATAGTATCCCAAATAAGGTTATTA
>JBFIGS010000410.1:0-1754 GCA_041602195.1 Sediminicola sp.
ATCAATCAAAGTGATTGATGAATCTTCCATATCATTTACAATACTGTCAATCTTTGCAATGATATAATTGTAGAAAATTTGAAGGATAATCGCAGTAATAAGACCGAATACCGTAGTCAATAACGCCACCTGAATATCACCTGCAATAAGGGAGGCACTCAAGTTACCAACCGCTGCAATTTTCTGGAAGGCCTGAATCATACCGATTACCGTACCCATGAACCCAAGCATTGGAGCTACAGCGATAAATAAAGACAACCAAGAAACGTTCTTCTCCAATTGACCCATTTGTACACCTCCATAGGCTACAACCGCTTTCTCGGCAGACTCTATACTGTCTCCAGCCCTTTCCAATCCTTGATAGTAGATGGAAGCAACAGGACCTTTTGTATTTCTACATACCTCTTTGGCAGCTTCAATACCACCGGAAGCCAAAGCATCTTCTACTTGCTGCTTAAGTTTGGTAGTGTTGGTAGTAGCAAGGTTTAAATAAATAATCCTTTCAATAGCTACGGCCAAACCAAGAATTAAACACAAAAGAACAATACCCATAAATCCGGCACCACCCTGTATAAATTGCTCCTTAAGCACTTGGGTAAAACCTTTTTCCGCTGCTGGAGCTGCATCTTGCAAAATGGCTGCTGCTGCAACAACTTTTGCACTTACTGTATTTGTACCTGCCACAAATAACCCAGCTGTTGCCAGGATAGAGAATAATCTTTTCATTTCTTTGAAACTTAAATTTAGTTAGTTAATAGGGTTAAAGATAAAAAAAATTCGCAATATAAAAATTAAAACTTAACAGCAGAGAGGAAGGGATTCGAACCCTCGATACCCTTGTGGGGTATACACACTTTCCAGGCGTGCGCCTTCGACCACTCGGCCACCTCTCTAGTTATAGTTATCGGGCAGCCAAATAACAAAAAAAATATTAGTTAAAGAAATTTAGACTGTTATTTTTATTGCATTTCGCCCCTGAGAGATGTTTCATATATGGTTTTGAACAACTTAGGGGAAATATTATTTCCAAGTAAATACATTAACTTGGTAATTGCCGCTTCGGTTGTAATATCCTTGCCATTAATAATTTGTAATTTTTCAAGGTGTTTACTCGTTTCATAGCGCCCCAAAAGAACACTTCCCCCGGAACATTGTGTTACGTTGATAATAAAAATTTCTCTCTCCATAGCTTTTTTCAACTCCAAAGTGAACCATTCATCAGTAGGAGCATTTCCAGAACCATATGTTTCAAGGACCACTGCCTTTAAGTTAGGTGAATTTAAGATGCTATGCAAGACTGTTTGGTTAAAACCAGGAAATAATTTTAAAATAACCACATTTTGATCCATAACCTTATGAACTTTTAACCTTTTAGTTGAATTTGCCCTGAACAAATACTCCCTATTCACCTTTAAATGTACCCCAGATTCTATTAAGGCCGGATAATTTAAGGAGGCAAAAGCCTCAAAATGCTCCGCATTGATCTTTGTAGTTCTGTTTGCCCTATACAATTTATATTCAAAATACAGTCCCACCTCTTGGACCACAGGCTTATTGTCTTCTCGCAAAGCAGCTATCTGTATAGAGGTGATCAAATTCTCCTTGGCATCTGTCCTTAAATCCCCAATAGGCAATTGGGAACCCGTAAAAATCACCGGTTTTTGGAGATTCTCCAACATATAGCTCAACGCTGATGAAGTATAGCTCATAGTGTCACTGCCATGAAGCACCACAAACCCATCATGGGAATCATA
>JBFIGS010000411.1:0-1751 GCA_041602195.1 Sediminicola sp.
ACCCACAATGAAATAAGCTTTAAAGGCTGATCTTCATAATAAAAATATCATTTTTTATTCTAAATACGGCACCAAATCAGATTGACCCTGCATGAAAAAAGTACTGTTTCCATTATTCTTCTTATTCGTATTCACCACAACGCTGGCCCAACACAAGCCCGCATATACCATTTACAATAGCAAAGGAAAAAAGGTTTCCTATGCCAAAATGGTCAAAGAGCTTTCTTCAAAGGATATTATCCTTTTTGGGGAACTGCACAACAATGCCATTGCACATTGGCTGCAATATGAAATTACATCCGAATTGGCAAATTCAAAACCCTTGGTCCTAGGGGCAGAAATGTTCGAAACTGATAATCAAGAGCCATTAAACAACTATCTCAAGGGCTCCATAGACCAAAAAGCATTTGATACCTTGGCCCGACTCTGGCCCAATTATAAAACCGATTACGCCCCCTTGGTGAATTTTGCAAAGGAACGCCAACTCTCGTTCATTGCCACCAATATCCCCAGACGCTATGCCTCCATGGTCTATAAAAAAGGGTTCGAAGTTTTGGACACCCTTGCACCCCATGAAAAAGCTTGGATAGCACCTTTGCCCATCCCCTTTGTACCCGAATTGCCTGGATATAAAAATATCTTAAGTATGATGGGGGATCATGGCACACCAGAATTGGTCATGGCACAAGCGATAAAGGATGCCACTATGGCCCACTTTATCCTGAAAAATTATAATTCCGGAACTAGGTTCCTCCATTTTAACGGGGCATATCACTCCAACAACTACGAAGGCATTTTATGGTATTTGAAACAATCGGCACCAACATATCTCTATGCCTCCATATCCACTGTTTCACAGGAATCAATAGACAAGCTATTACCGGAACACAAAGGATTGGCTGATTTTATCATATGTGTGGACAATCATATGACCAACACCTATTAAGAGAATATTCGACAGAATTTCAGTATCTTAATTCAAAATATAGTAACCTTCGTTGATCATGGAGAAAAAATGTCCCGAATGCGGGGAGAAAATCATAGGCCGGGTAGACAAGAAATTCTGTTCCGATTACTGTCGCAATGCTTTCAACAATAGATTGAACAAAGACAGTAAAAACCTCATCCGTAATATTAATAACCGACTGCGTAAAAATTACAGAATATTAGAGAGCTTTAGCCTACAGGATGGCAAAACCAAGACCAATAAAACCAAATTGCTGGACAAAGGATTCGATTTCGAATATTTCACCCATCTCTATACCACCCAAAAAGGAACAGTTTACTTTTTTGTATACGATTTAGGGTATTTACCGCTCGACAATGACTTTTATATGATTGTAAAAAGGGAATAAAAAATTATCCTCCGAGAGGAGGATATATCAATTTACCTAAGAAATCTATAGCGTATAATAAGTTACTATTTATATAGTTACAAGCTGCTACTTCCAGTTTTGACCAGATAATTTTAAGGCTGCAATAACAATATCTTTTCTACTGATTTGGCCTACCAGGACACCATTTTGTAAGACAGGTAATCTACGACGGTTATTCTTATGGAAAATTCCTGCAGCATCAAAAATACTGATATCATGAGGTATGGTCTCCACGTTTTTGGTCATGTACTTCTCTACATTCTTATCCAAAATAGGCATATTAAAATAGCGACTTTCAGAAATGGTCTTCATACAATCTGCCTCTGAAATAATACCTACCAAAAAATGATTGTCATCCATTACCGGACCCCCAGA
>JBFIGS010000412.1:0-1750 GCA_041602195.1 Sediminicola sp.
CATATTTTTAGTTAGGCCGCACAATAAAAAAGTGTCCGCAAATACGAGCACCTCCTAATTGTAATGCCTAACTTAGTAATCCTAAAAATATACAGAAAATGAAAAAATTGACAACAGAGGAAATAAACGAACGCTTAGATCAATTGGAAGGCTGGGATTATACCGAAAAAGCCATACAGACCACCTTCGAATTTGCAGACTTCAAGGAGACTTTCTCCATTATGACGCGAATCGCCTTTGAGTGCGAGGCCCAAAACCACCATCCCGAATGGACCAATGTTGACAAGACCCTAACCATTAGATTAAGTACACATGACGCGGACGGGGTTACAGAAAAGGATTTCAAACTTGCGGCTACCATAGAGAATATCATAGAAAGCGAATAAAGCTGTGTCTTGCATCACATCTAAAAAATATTAAATTTGCCAAGAGCATAATAATCGATTAAAGAAATGGGAAGAGCTTTTGAGTTTAGAAAGGCGCGTAAAATGAAACGTTGGTCTGCCATGTCCAAGGCATTTACAAGGATAGGCAAGGATATTGTAATGGCAGTCAAAGAAGGTGGTCCGGATCCGGATGCCAACTCCAGGCTAAGAGCGGTCATTCAGAACGCCAAAGCCGTAAACATGCCCAAGGATAATGTGGAACGTGCCATAAAAAGGGCAAGTGACAAAAGTCTAGGGGATTATAAAGAAGTATTGTTTGAGGGGTATGCCCCACACGGGATTGCCATATTGGTAGAGACAGCCACAGATAACAATACCAGAACGGTTGCGAATATCAGAAGTTATTTCAATAAATGTAACGGGAGCTTGGGAACATCGGGTTCTGTGGAATTTATGTTTGACCATACCTGCAATTTTAGGATTCCGGCCGAAGGTATAGACCCAGAGGAACTGGAATTGGAAATGATCGACTTTGGTGCGGAAGAGGTTTTTGCAGATGAGGATGGTATATTGATCTATGGTCCGTTCGAAAGCTTTGGTTCCATACAGAAAGAATTGGAATCTAAGGGCATAGAAATCCTATCCTCAGGTTTTGAGCGAATCCCCCAAATCACCAAAGAGCTCACCGAAGAACAGGCCGCCGACGTGGAAAAACTATTGGAAAAAATAGAAGAGGATGACGATGTGCAGAACGTGTACCATTCCATGAAGGAGTAATGTTATCTCGAAGAGATAGAAAAATAAGAAAAGGGCCATTGCATTTGCAATGGCCCTTTTCAACTAATCAACCTAAAATAAAACCAAATTTTCTTTACCTATTAAAAGGAGACTAAGCCCCAACTTATATTCTCCTTTCCCTTACCTACGAGAAAACCATAGTTAGGGTTTTAAAAATTTTGACTTTTTCGATTAATACCATCCACCTAAGTGGTTGCTGCCTTTACTTCAAACCATTTAATAAAGGGGAGATTTCCTATACTGATGTGTGTCATTTGATAATGTGAGTAGGTTATATACCTTGAGCATTGACCAATATGGTAGCCTTACATACACACTAAAAACCAATTATCATGAAAACTCTAAGACACTTCCTCATTTTTAGTACCATTTTTTCCTTTTTCTTTATTTCCTGTTCCTCCAGTTCTGATGAGGACGAATTGACCAAAACCGGACCCGACTTTTCCATAAGTGATTTACAAGGGACATGGAATGCCACCTCCGCCTTCTTTTCCCCTTCAGACCCCAACAGCCAATCTGAAGGAGTGGACATCATAGCAGATGGGGGAACACTTTCCATAGTTATC
>JBFIGS010000413.1:0-1713 GCA_041602195.1 Sediminicola sp.
AACTTAAATCTACCCCCTATATATAATATCTTAAAATTTGGTGCAGATACCTTATAATGACACTGTCTTAAGTATTATACTATATCAGGGTAATGACAATTTTTGCTTGAGGCCATCAAGCTAGTAACATTACCAATTAAAAAATAAGATGATGTATCTTTAGGTTTCCATTATTTATAAAAAATACAATCTCCTCCCTATTAATACGGCAAGTGGCACATGAACACCAAAAAGCAAAGTCTAAACCTTGAACAATTATACGATTTCATCAATAATGAGGAAGACGCTAGAATTTGTAAGGATATAGAAGAATCGGCCTGTAAAACAACTCCGAAAAACTATTTCCTGATAATGATCAGCAATACCCTGACCTCCCTGGGAGATACGCTTAGTAACCCTAAAACGGTTCTGGCTTGGTTGATGAGCTATGTGAACGCACCCGTCTACCTTATTAGTTTTATTGTTCCTATTCGCGAATCAGGTTCTATGTTGCCCCAGATTGTCATTGGGAGCTATGTACGAAAAAAAGAAATTAGAAAATGGATTTGGGTTATGGGCTCTGTCCTTCAATTTTTATCTATTTCGGCGATTGGATTGATAGCCATGTATTTCGAAGGCGCGGAGGCAGGTTGGTATATGGTACTTTGCCTTGTGGCATTTAGCCTCTCCCGTGGACTTTGTTCCGTAGCGTCAAAGGATGTTCTTGGCAAGACCATTCCAAAAACGAGAAGGGGAAAACTTAAGGGTTATACCGCCTCGGTATCGGGGGTTTTGGTGCTTTTGGCGGGATTGTTCATGATCTATAAATCCAAAGATGAACAGGATGTCCTTTTTTACAGTTATACCATCTTTTTTGCAGGGAGCCTTTGGTTGTTGGCAGCCATAGTTTATGCCAATATCAAGGAGTTTCCCGGAGAAACCTCGGGCGGAAAAAATGGCCTGAAGGAGGCTCTTGCCAAAATGAATCTAGTTAAAACGGATAAGCCTTTCAGAAAGTTCATCATTTCCAGATCGCTTTTACTGTGTACTGCCCTAACAGCACCCTATTATGTGTTATTGGCACAAACCTATTTGGGAAAGGAAAGCTACCTTTTGGGACTCTTTATCATTGCCAACGGCCTGGCTTCGATCATTAGTGCTCCTATATGGGGAGCTATGGCCGATAAATCCAGTAAGAATGTAATGGTTAGGAGTGGATTAATTGCCGCCCTATTAGGTATCGCCTTTTTTGTTATTATAACATGGATGGACAGTTTAAGGGAAAATTACTGGCTGTATCCCTCTGCGTTTTTTTTGCTGGGAATAGCTCATAGTGGGGTCCGGTTAGGCAGAAAAACCTATACTGTGGATATGGCCGGGGGCAACAAAAGGACGGACTATGTTGCCGTTAGCAATACCCTAATTGGGATCATACTTTTGATCACCGGAGGAATAAGTGCTCTAGCGTCTGTATTTTCGGTAGAGGGGATAATACTAGTACTTTCCCTTTTAGGAATTGCAGGAGCTTATACAAGTTCTAGATTACCTGAAGTACAATAGCAAGGGATGAGCTAAGGATAAATTAAAGTTGAACAACAAAACCAAACACGAAAAAATGGAAGCCTATTCCAAACCAAACCCTGAAAACTGGACCGGACGTGAGTCGGACCAAAACCTATATCTTCATCAAAAGGTAAAATTCATTGACATGCAATCTTTGGCTCAAGAGCAGAT
>JBFIGS010000414.1:0-1708 GCA_041602195.1 Sediminicola sp.
AATTCAACAGAAGCTAATGCGCTTCTAAAACCAAGCTATAGGGCTCCATGGAAGTTATGGCAAGAAGACTAGGTAGGGGTTGATGAATAAAGAATATAGAGCTAAAAAAGCCTTATCATAATCCCCCGTTAGCGCGAGCGCCGTGCTCATACCACCTGAGAATTTTTAAGGCAGTGCATGGAACTCTTTCAACTTATCTTTACCTTGTATACTGTTCTATAAAAGAACGGTGACAACTAAACCTTTATTAACTTCTTTAAAAAATGATGAAAAAAGTCTTTCTATGTATGCTAATGCTTGCCTTTCAATTCAGTTTTTCTCAATCAGAATCTGGGTCGGACCAATTTTGGAAAACATTAAAATCGTATTGCGGGCAATCTTTTGAAGGGAAAATAACAGCAGGAGCTTCGGCCGACGATCCTTTTGCGGGCAAAAAATTAATTATGCATATAAGAAGCTGTGAAGATAACCGAATCCGAATTCCCTTTTTTGTGGGTGAGGATAGATCACGTACCTGGGTTTTAACTTCAAAAGAGAATATCATCACCCTCAAACACGACCATCGACATGAAGATGGAACTCCGGATAAAGTGACCCAATATGGCGGCACCTCAACCAATACGGGATTGTCCGCTATCCAGTTCTTTCCTGCCGATCAAGAAACATCTGATTTGATTCCACATGCATCCACAAATGTTTGGTGGATTACTGTTGACGATTCGTCATTTACTTATAATCTGAGACGACTTGGTACTGAAAGGGTCTTTACGGTGAGTTTTGATACCACCAAACCTATTGAAACACCTGCAGCGCCTTGGGGTTGGCAAGAATAACAGACGATTATGGAAAAATATTTTAACCTGAACAATGATGTCAAAATCCCATCCATAGGTTTTGGGACCTGGCAAACACCCGAGGGGGAAACTGCAATAAATTCCATAAAAATTGCAGTACAAACTGGTTATAGACATATTGATGCTGCCGCCATTTATGGAAATGAAAAAAGTATTGGTGTTGGTATAAAAGAATGTGGTCTTGACCGCAAAGAGCTTTTTGTAACGAGCAAAGTATGGAATACTGAACGTGGATATGAAACCACCTTGAAGGCTTTTAAAAAGACATTAAATGATTTGCAACTAGACTATCTTGATCTTTATCTTATCCATTGGCCTGCCTCTGCCCATCAATTCAACAATTGGAGAGAAATTAATGCAGATACTTGGAAAGCCATGGAACAACTGTACAAAGAAGGAAAGATCCGGGCCCTTGGCCTCAGTAATTTTATGGAACATCATCTTGAGGCTTTACTGGAAAATGCAACGATTAAACCTTCGGTCAATCAGATAGAATATCATCCAGGATGTATGCAAAATGCTTGTGTGAACTACTGCAACGAGAATAACATTCTTGTAGAAGGGTGGAGCCCGCTTGGAAGAGGTAAGGTATTGGAGCATAAAATGTTAAAAGTGATGGCTTCAAAATATAATAAATCAGTGGCTCAGGTGTGTATTCGTTGGGCATTGCAAAACAAAGTACTCCCACTGCCAAAATCTACAACCCCTCATCGCATAAAGGAAAACTTCGAAGTTTTTGATTTTGAAATTTCAGCATCCGATATGAAAGCCATCAATCAAATGGACAATTTTGGAGGTTCCGGGTTACATCCAGATACCATTGATTTTTAACCTCTACACCTTCGGTTAAATAA
>JBFIGS010000415.1:0-1704 GCA_041602195.1 Sediminicola sp.
AGAATATAGGCGCATTCCTGTATGTTAAAAGGACTTATAGAGTGCGAAATATCAACAATTCTGGCATCATCGAGTTCACTGTAAATAGTGCCCTTAATTGCCCCGGTAAAATGATCTTTATGTCCAAAATCAGTTGTTAATGTAATGATTGCCATGTAGGACTGTTGATATGTTTTTAGGAATGCAAACTGATTTTTTACTTAAGTTTGTTAAACAAAATTACACAAAAAATTAGCCAACGGAAATTTTCTTTACGGTCATGAACTTTTAAATCCATATTCTTTGAACGAACTTATAATTGAACTTACGGAAATTAGTCCAAGAGAATTTTTTGGACAGCAGAATGAAAACATTGATTTACTTAAGAAATACTTTCCCAAACTAAAGATTGTAGCTAGGGGCAGTAAGGTAAAAGTGTATGGGGATGAGGACCTCTTGGAGGAGTTCGATAGGCGGTTTGAGAAGATGACAGCCCATTTTGCAAAGTACAACAAGCTAGATGAGAACGTCATTGAAAGAATCCTTGCCAGCAACGGACAGGAAGAAATGGAAACCTCGCAAATTAGTACCGATGTGCTATTGCACGGGGTTAGCGGAAGGCTGATCAAGGCACAGACCCTAAACCAACAAAAATTGGTGGATTCGTCCAAACAAAATGATATGGTCTTCGCCGTAGGTCCTGCAGGAACCGGAAAGACCTATACCGGGGTTGCCTTAGCCGTAAAAGCATTAAAGGAGAAGCAGGTTAAGCGAATCATTTTAACCAGGCCAGCAGTGGAGGCCGGAGAGAATTTAGGGTTTTTGCCCGGTGATTTAAAGGAAAAGTTAGATCCCTATATGCAGCCATTATATGATGCGTTGAGGGACATGATACCCCCAGAAAAACTCGCCCATTTTATAGAGAACGGCACAATTCAAATAGCGCCCTTGGCCTTTATGAGGGGAAGAACGTTGGACAATGCCTTCGTGATCTTGGATGAGGCCCAAAACACCACCCATGCGCAGATGAAGATGTTCTTGACCAGAATGGGCAAGAATGCCAAGTTCATCATCACCGGGGACCCAGGACAAATAGATTTGCCAAGGAGGATTATATCCGGATTAAAGGAGGCACTATTGGTACTTAAAAATGTAGAAGGAATAGGAATCATATATCTGGACGATAAAGACGTGATCCGTCATCGTTTGGTTAAGAAGGTAATTGATGCATATAAAGACATAGAGCATCAAAATTAAGATTAGATGAACAATACCATTACAAGCACAAATTTTAATTTCCCCGGACAAAAAAGTGTCTACAAGGGAAAAGTTAGGGAAGTATACCAGTTGGAAAACGATATTTTGGTAATGGTTGCCACGGATAGGCTCTCTGCCTTTGACGTGGTAATGCCCAAAGGTATTCCCTATAAAGGACAGATACTAAATCAGATCGCCACCAAAATGATGGCGGATACGGCAGATATTGTACCTAATTGGCTTTTGGCAACCCCAGACCCCAACGTGGCCGTTGGCTATGCCTGCGAGCCCTTTAAGGTAGAAATGGTAATTCGAGGATATATGTCGGGCCATGCTGCAAGGGAATACAAATTGGGCAAGAGGATTTTATGTGGGGTTACAATGCCAGTAGGCATGAAGGAAAACGATAAGTTTCCCGAACCCATCATTACCCCAGCTACAAAAGCTGAAATGGGAGATCATGATGAG
>JBFIGS010000416.1:0-1697 GCA_041602195.1 Sediminicola sp.
ATTGATGATTTGTGTATTATTTCCATATCTACTTTCATTTTTCATTTCTTTTGCTCGCCCAAAAGAAACGAAACAAAGAAAAAGGCGCCTTCTCCGATGAATTTTTTCGACAACTAGGTCGAAAAACCGTAAGCGAAACTCCGCGTCGCTCATTAATTCGCTCCTGCTCCGGAGCTTTCGCTAACTATTCCGCGGATAAGGAATCTTGGGTCAAACGTAAATCTTGGGGAGAAACTTTATCTTTGGTCACAAACAAATTAGATTTTGGACATAGAATTAGCGCAGTATTTGTTACCGGAAGGCGTATTGGATTACTTTGACATTGTAGACCATAAAATATCAGAAGGTAAGGTTCATTTTTATTTAGAAGAAAAGAACGTGCTCCCTAAAGAGCATCAATCAGAAATAGCCCGTTCCAAAGGCTTCTTACCAGAGATTACCGTTGAGGACTTTCCCCTAAGAGGTAAATCAGTACTGCTCCATATAAAGCGTAGGCGCTGGACACTTATGGATACGGGAAAGATCATAAAAAGAGATTGGAATTTAATAGCTAAAGGCACTCGGATAACCAACGAGTTTGCCTCTTTTTTAAAAGGTATCGCTTGATACTCATGCCGTAAGCGCCAAACGGTTTGGCGACTATTATAAAATTAATGGCAAAGCCCTACAGTATCACTACAAAAACCATCTTAGCGACTTCAAGGATTGGCCCCAAAAGGAACATTCACAGGACTGGTTGCTCTTTGGAAAGAATTTAGGCTACTATTTAAGTTTGGATGAAACCTCTTTGTCAAACGGTGAACTCTACACGATCCTAGCCAATAAAGCAGCTAACGGAAAGAAAGGCAGCATAGTTGCCATTGTCAAGGGAACCAAAGCGGATGACGTCATCAATGTGCTCAATAAAATCCCTGTGGAAAGACGAAATATGGTCAAAGAAGTTACTCTCGACATGGCAGGAAATATGAATTTGATCGCCAAAAAATGTTTCCCCAGAACAGAGATCGTGACCGATAGATTTCATGTTCAAAAACTAGCCTCAGAAGCAGTCCAAGAAGAACGTATCCGATTAAGATGGGAAGTTATAGAAGCAGAAAACAAAGCCATTGAAGAAGCTCGAAAAACAGAAAAAACATATAGACCAGAACTTCTTGCTAACGGAGATACCCATAGGCAGTTACTGGCAAGGAGTCGATATCTGTTGTTTAAACCAAGGACCAAATGGACTCCAGGACAAATAGAAAGAGCGGAAATATTGTTTCAACTTTACCCAACTATTGAAAAAGCCTATAAGTTGGCCCAAGCATTAAGCTATATATATGAAAATAATACGATTAAGGATGTGGCAAGACTAAAATTGGCACAGTGGTATAACGAAGTAGAAAACTCAAATTTTAAGTCGTTCAATACAATTGCAAGGTCTATACAAATGCATTACAAACCGATCTTGAACTATTTCAATAACAGGAGCACCAATGCTTCCGCGGAATCTTTTAATGCTAAAATAAAAGAGTTCAGGACGATGTTTAGGGGCGTCAGAGATGTTAAGTTTTTCTTGTTTAGACTAACTAAATTATACGCCTGATTTATGTCGCTCCCCAAGAATATTCCTTGATCCCCTATAAGTTGGCCCAAGCATTAAGCTATATATATGAAAATAATACGATTAAGGATGTGGCAAGACTAAAATTGGCACA
>JBFIGS010000417.1:0-1694 GCA_041602195.1 Sediminicola sp.
ATGAATTGGCTAATGAAAATGTCTATAGTGGCAATTATTCAACGGCCTTGCTTGGCTATTTGGAGAATATTAAACTGGCAGAATCCTATGGCAATAGAAAAATGGAGTCCATACTTTATGAAAATGTAGCGGACTTATATGCTACCCAAAAAGATTATGATCAGGCCCTATATTTTTATAATAAAGTTGAAAAAATAAACTTAAAAATAGGAGATGACAAAAACTCCGCGGAAACTATGAGCAATGTAGCTTCCATTTATGCCGAAACTGGGGATTTCCAAAATGCCCTGTTTAAAATAAACCGTAGTATCAAAATTTTTGAACAAGGTGAGGTATGGGACTGGCTGGCCTATGCTTATGAAGTTAAGGGTAAGGTATACCTAAAACAAAAGCAATTTACAAGAGCATTATATTGGTACAACAAAAGTGTGGAACTGCATGAAAATCTTCAGGACGATCGCGGGATCATAGATTTGTACAACGGGATGGCCGAAGCTCATTTTGGATTGGAAAAGGACAGTATTTCACAGAATTATGCAATGATGGCCTTTGAAATATCCTCTACTATTAAATCTATGGAGGGTATCAAGAAATGCTCCAACACCCTGTACAAAGTATATAAGAATCAGGAGAACTATGCTGCGGCCCTTAAATATCATGAAATTTTCAGGCAAATATCTGATACCCTGTCCAGGGATGAGAACAAGATGAGTATGACGATGTTGAAAACTGAAATAAGTCATAAAAATCAGCAGGAAGCATTGGTATTAAAAAATGAAAAAGCCTTGGCCAAACAGCGCCTCTATATCTATATCGCCATACTATTTGTAATCATTATGGGCGCTATAGCATTTTTAGTGGTAAGGGGACAAAAAATCCTGAAAAAACTGAACAAGGAACTCGAAAGCCAGAAACAGGATCTTGAACAAAGGGAGGCTGAATTATGGGAGACCAATAATACCAAAAACAAACTTTTTTCGATTATTGCACATGATCTGCGCGGTCCAATAGGTGCTTTGGAGGGACTATTAAAATTACTGAACAGTGGTGATATTAAAGAATCCGAGTTCAAGGGGTTTATTCCCAAATTAAAGAACGACGTTAATAGTATTTCCTTTACCCTGAACAATCTACTTACCTGGGGCCAATCGCAAATGCGTGAAGCCACCACGGACCCTACCAATGTAGATCTAAATACTCTTGTAGAAAACAATATTAATTTACTAAGTGAATTGGCATTTACCAAAATGATTACCATGGACAATTTAATCGTCAATAAAGCCATAATCTGGTCCGACGAAAATCAAATGGATATTGTTATCAGAAATCTTTTGAGCAATGCCCTAAAATTCACTCCCAACAACGGACATATTACCATAGGCTATGTAGACAGGCCAGATTATTTGGAAGTATTTGTAAAGGATAATGGCATAGGTATGGATGAGTATGTTCAGGAACAAATACTATCAAAAAATACCAATATTACCACCTATGGTACCAATAATGAAAAAGGAACCGGGCTTGGTTTATCGCTCTGCAGCGAAATGGTCATAAAAAATGGCGGTACCTTATGGGTCAAGAGTGAAATTAATGAAGGTTCTACCTTCTATTTTACCGTTCCCAAAGGAAAAAAGCAATTCCAAAAATCGGCCTAAATAAGGCTATCTAGGCTTTTAACCGCAACGAATCTTTCG
>JBFIGS010000418.1:0-1676 GCA_041602195.1 Sediminicola sp.
CATATTAGGACCTAATGGCTCCGGAAAAACTACTTTGATAAAAAGTATTTTAGGCATGGTGGTTCCAGACAAAGGAACAATATTAGTAAAGGGAAAGTCTATCAAGAAAAGTTGGGAATACCGTCAGGATATAGACTACCTGCCCCAAATAGCAAACTTTCCTGGGAATTTAAAGGTGAAGGAGCTCATTGCCATGATAAAGGATCTTCGACAAACGCCCAGTGACGAACAAAAATTGATTCAACTCTTTGGAATAAGTCAATTTTTAGATAAAAAATTGGCAACGCTGTCCGGAGGCACCAAACAGAAAGTCAATATCGTGCTTGCCTTTATGTTTGAAAGTCCATTAATTATTTTGGACGAACCAACTAGCGGTTTGGATCCAACATCCATGCTATCCTTAAAGGAACTGATTTTTGAGGAAAAAGAAAAGGGAAAAACATTTTTGGTCACTTCACATATCATGCAATTTGTAGAAGAGGTGGCAGACGAGATTGTATATCTTCTAGAGGGTAAAATTTACTTTAGGGGAACCAAGGAGGAACTCAATATCATGACCAAACAACCCAATTTTGAACATGCCATTGCGGCTATCTCAATTACCAAAACACATGCTTAAAATACTAAAATATAGCTTTTATGATCTCATTCGAAGTAGATGGAGTTATGTCTATTTCATATTTTATTTGGTGATGGGGTTTCTACTCTTATTTCTAAATAATGATGTTTCCAAGGCGGTTATCACTTTAATGAATATCATTATTGTTCTTGTACCGCTTATAGGGACCATTTTTGGGGTGATGTATTACTATAATTCCAAGGAATTTACCGAGCTTTTATTGGCGCAGCCCATCAAGCGTTCCTCAATTTTTTTGGGACAATATTTAGGGGTGGCCGGTTCTTTGACCATGAGCTTGGTATTGGGACTTGGCATTCCTTTTGTCCTTTATGGTTTATTCAAGAGCGATGCCATTTTTGACTTCACATTGTTGTTGGTCACAGGTGCATCCCTGACTTTAATTTTTACAGCCTTATCCTTTAATATTGCTCTCTCCAATGAAAATAAAATTAAGGGATTTGGTTATGCCGTACTACTATGGCTCTTTATGGCTGTAATTTATGACGGACTTTTTCTAATGTCTCTCATACTATTTGAGGAATATCCATTAGATTCATTTTCATTGTTTGCTACCATGCTAAACCCTATTGATCTTTCCAGAACCTTGATACTTTTGAAACTTGATATATCTGCACTTTTGGGGTATACTGGTGCAGTATTCAAATCGTTTTTTGGAACAAAATTAGGCTACACAGTTTCTATGGTCTTACTATTGACTTGGGTTATCTTACCAATATGGCGATTGGTGCACATCTCCAAGAAAAAGGATTTCTAAAACCAGGAATCGCAAAAAAAATATTTTCAACAACCTTGCCAGTGAAATGGTATAGTAAAAAAACATGGTTATATTTGCAGACTCTTACGTGAGCCCACGTGGTGAAATTGGTAGACACGCCACCTTGAGGGGGTGGTGTTCGCAAGGATGTGCTGGTTCGAATCCAGTCGTGGGCACAAAACCGCTTTTATAGCGGTTTTTTTGTTCCCTATTGTCCCTAAGAATGTACCATTGTCAATAAAAGGCTTTCCTTGCGAACACCCTAATTATTTAAAATTGATG
>JBFIGS010000419.1:0-1673 GCA_041602195.1 Sediminicola sp.
CAAGGTTCATGATTCGCACAAATACCTCTAGGCCCAAAAGACCATATATTATGGAAGGTACACCGGCCAAGTTGGAAATATTGATCTCCAAAAGTCCTGCCAGCTTATTGGTTTTGGCATATTCTTCCAAATATATCCCTGCAGCCACACCAATTGGAAAGGCTATGATGGTGGTTAAAACTAAAATCCAAATACTCCCCATAAGGGCAGTATAGATACCAGAATTCTCTGCCTTTCGGGAGGGAAGGTCTGTGATAAAGCCCCAATCGATCCTACTTATGCCATCAATAAGGATATCCCCTATAAATACCACCAGCAATACCAATCCGATTATCGTACAGAAAATGCCCCAATACTTGAAAGCCTGGTCTTTCCACCTATTTTTCTGAATATTATTCATATTTCTCCTGGTATTTTTTTCTAATTCTATAACTTAATGTGTTTAACAAAAAGGTAAATACAAACAGGGTGATACCCGCAGCAAAAATGGTTCTGTATTCCAAGGAACCATGCTGTACATCCCCAAGACTGACCTGAACAATATACGCGGTAATGGTTTCTACGGGAACCGTTGGATCAAAGGTCAATCTTGGTTGCTGACCTGCGGCTATGGCGACAATCATAGTTTCCCCAATGGCCCTTGAAATGGCCAGGATTATAGAAACGATAATACCAGATGATGCTGCAGGAACGATTACCTTAAATGCCGTTTGTAATTTTGTTGCTCCCATACCGTATGATGCCTCCCTCAAGGAAGCCGGTACTGCATGTAATGCATCTTCACTAATGGAGGAGATATAAGGGATTATCATTATTCCCATTACAATTCCGGCCGAAAGAGAGTTGAAACCCGCAAGATTGGGAATGAATCCCTGTAAAAAAGGGGTCACGACAATTAAGGCAAAAAAACCGTAAACCACCGTTGGTATGGAGGCCAAAAGCTCTAAAAGAGGCTTTACAGTTTTCCGGAAATTTCTGGGCGCATATTCACTTAGGTAGATGCTTATAGTCAGACCAATGGGCAAGGCCACCGCAATAGCAATAAAAGAGGTAAGCAAGGTTCCGGAGAGAAGGGGAAGGATCCCAAAGTGTTTTTCAGTAAACAGAGGGGTCCATTGTGTATCTGTGAAAAAATCAAAGATAGACACCTCGCTAAAGAATTGTACTGCTTCAATGGAAAGAACCAAAATGATACCTATGGTAACGGCAATCGTAATCAAGGCGCTTGTTAAAAGCGATTTCTCAATTATAAGTTCTTTAATCTTACGCATGTATGATGTTTTTAAATAGGAAAAATCAGGCACTTAAAAGCGCCTGATTTTGGGAACCAACTTAATGGCTTATTTGTTGCTTTCTACAAAGGTTTTGAAACTTTCTTTCTGTTTTGCATAAAGGTCTGCCGGTAATGGAATATAACCAACATCAGTTGCCAGAGCACCTGCATTATCCAAATAGTAGTTTACAAATTCCACTACTTCAGGAGATTTAACTGAAGTACTGTTTACGTAGATGAACAAAGGTCTTGACAATGGGAAGTAGGTACCATCCTTTACTGTTTCCAATGTTGGTTTTACAACTTCCGTTCCGTTGTTTACTCCAATAAGGGTCAACTTATCTTTGTTTTCCTCATAATAGGCCAATCCGAAAAATCCTAAAGAGAATTTATCACCAGC
>JBFIGS010000420.1:0-1653 GCA_041602195.1 Sediminicola sp.
AAAAATACATACCCTTATCTCTTTCCTACCCAATATCCCGATAGTGTTTGGGAAGCTAAATTAAAGGATACCCTTCAAATGGAGCTGCTATACGAAGTGGGGAAGACTTTTCCAAATTTTAACAAAGAGACCCAAGACTTGGAATTGTTTTTTAAACATGTGAAATATTACTTTCCAACGATAAGCCTTCCAACAGTTGTGACGATTACCTCTGACGTGGATTATAATAACCGCGTAATTTTGGCCGACTCCCTATTAATTATTGGATTGGATAATTATCTGGGGCAAGATCATAAATTTTATGGGGGGATACAGAAGTATATTTCCTTTGGTTTGGAAAAGGAATATATGGTATCCGATGTGGCCGCGGCATTTGCGAAAAAAGTAAATCCTTATCCAAGGGACCGTGCCTTTTTATCACAATTGATTTATTACGGCAAAGAACTCTATTTAAAGGATAAACTTTTGCCATTGGAATCCGATGCCAGCAAGATAGGATACTCCCAGGAAGAATTGGATTGGGCGAAAGCCAATGAGGAAATGATTTGGCGCTATTTTATAGAACGCGAACTATTGTACAGTACCGACACCAAATTGGCCATAAGGTTTTTGGATCAGGCGCCATTTTCAAAATTTCAATTGGAGCTGGACAATGAGTCACCTGGTCGTATAGGAAGGTATATAGGATGGGAAATAGTAAGGTCTTTTATGGAGAAGAACAACGTGACTTTACAGCAATTATTAAGTATTCCTGCCGATGAAGTGTTTAAAAGGTCTAAATATAAGCCCAATAAATAGGGGAGGTCTTGTAAATTTGCCAAGGTTATTAATTGAATAAAAAATAAGAATTGAAATGTCAAAATTAGAAACTTCAGAGATAACGTTAAGGGTTGCCGTTGATGAAAATAGGGTTCCGGAAAAATTGAGCTGGTCCGCACAAGATGGAGGTATAGACAATGAAGAGGCTAAGGCCATGTTGCTTTCGGTTTGGGACAGCAAGAATCAAGAATCCCTAAAAATAGATTTATGGACCAAGGATATGCCAGTGGACGAAATGAAGATATTCTTTCACCAGACGCTGGTTTCCCTGTCTGATACTTTTATGAAAGCTACCCAGGACGAAAAAATGACGGCCACCATGAAGGATTTCTGTGATTATTTCGCGGAGAAACTCGAACTTAAAAAATAGGCTTTAAGCGATAGCATTTTGTAAGGATTTTTTCTTCAGGTGGACTTACTGTGTACTATGGAAAATAGAGTGAGAGTAACCCCCAAAGAAAAATTGCTTTTTGTGTATAATGCAAACTCCGGAAAGGGAAATACCTTGATGGATGTTGCCCATAAAATATTGAGCCCCAAAACCTATGATTGCAATCTATGCGATATAACTTTTGGGGTGTTTTCCGAAAATAAGTTATGGAAAAGGTTTAGAGAACAGTCTTCTCTAGATATGGAGTTTTTGCACAAGGATGAGTTTGCTAAAGGGTATGCCTCCAAATTTGGACACAAATTTACATTTCCCATTATCCTTGCGGAAACAGCCAATGGCTTTGATGTATTTGTGGGTACGGAGGAATTGAATACGCTTAAAAGTCCCCAAGATTTGATACGTATTCTAAAAAGCAGATCGGAAGGTTCCTGATTGCAAATTAC
>JBFIGS010000421.1:0-1652 GCA_041602195.1 Sediminicola sp.
AGAGGAAAAGCCATGGGCCACCATTTCATTGATAGAGGTATAATCTGTCACGACAAATCCATCAAAACCCCATTCTCCTCGTAATACATCATCCAATAAAAAGTCGTTTCCTGAAGATGGTATTCCTGAAATTTCATTGAAGGAGGTCATAAAAGTCGCAACACCTGCCTCAGTGGCTGCAATAAAGGGAGGTAAATACGTATCTCTAAGTTCACGCTCCGACATATCTACACTATGGTAGTCCCTTCCTGCCTGAGCTGCCCCATAGGCGGCATAGTGTTTTACACATGCAAGAATTGTATTTACGTCGAAAAGGTCTTTCCCTTGTAACCCTTTAACACGTGCTTTTGCAATGGCACTTCCCAAAAAAACATCCTCACCAGACCCTTCAGAGATCCGTCCCCACCGTGCGTCACGCGCAATATCCACCATTGGGGCATAGGTCCAGTGCAAACCAGCTGCTGAAGCCTCTGCTGCCGCTATAGCGGCAGTTTTTTCCATAAGGTCCAGATCCCATGATGCCGCCTCCCCTAAAGGAATTGGGAATATGGTCTTATAGCCATGAATTACATCGTAACCAAAAAGAAGCGGTATTCCGAGCCTAGTATTTTCAACTGCAATTTTTTGCATTTCCTTGGTATAGTTGGCAGATTTTGCATTAAAAAGTGCTCCAACCATTCCCTTTTTTAAATAATCCGTGTAGTTCTCGTCCAAGGTAGGGCCAGTAACTGTCCATCCACTTGAATAGAGCACAGTCTGACCTATTTTCTCTTCCAAGGTCATTACAGAAAGTAAGGAATCAACCTTTTTCTGAATAACACTTTCGTTTGATCCCCAAGAAGCGTAATCAATCTCAACTTTGGGAAGCACCCGTCCTATCCCCCCTCCGCTCGTTTGAGCGTATGTTGCGAAGGCCAATAGGATAGTACATGCAGAAAGAATTAAATTTTTATCGGTAATAAGGTTCTTGTTCATTTGGCTTATTTATTTTAACATCTATTATTTAATCCTTTTAATAAAGAGAGTAGAAGAAATATGTTTTTCATAATTCTTGTCTTATGGTCCTTTCTTAATTTACCCTGGGCACATCACCAAATTCAATAAATACTCAATTGCTGTTATTCTTGAATATTTGTAGTTCTCTGTTTGGAAAAGAGCCACGGTAAAAACTCAGGCTCTTTAAATGCCGGATCCCAACTATTGTGGTTGGCATTGTCATACAAGGTAAATCTTGGTGTTCCGCCTTGACTTACTATTTCTTCTATCAATGTTATAGAAAAAATTGGGGATACCACATCATCTTTGGCACCATGAAATGCCCATATGGGAACGGAAGTGGCAAATTTGGATACACTTTTGGGATTGCCTCCCCCACAAATAGGTACTGCAGCAGCAAAAAGATGTGGCCTTCTTGCTATAATTTCAAAGGTTCCCATTCCTCCCATCGACAGCCCTACAACATATATCTGTTCTTCTTTTACAAAAGGTTTACCCGTAAAATCATCCAAATATTTCAATAGCATACCCATTGCTTTTGTTGGTGTGCCTTCATTTCTGAACCGGAATTTCTTTAAACCAGATTGGCTCCTATCTACCTTAACATTGGACCAATAGTCGTCTTTTGGACACTGGGGAAAAATAACGATTGCAGG
>JBFIGS010000422.1:0-1641 GCA_041602195.1 Sediminicola sp.
AATTTTTCGAAAAGATGGGGCTCAATAGGCTCATCAAGGTCTACCACATACTTGGAGATACTATAGGCGTGATCAGCGATTCTTTCCAAATCAAAATTGATTTTTCTCACGGCCATAATGAACCTCAAGTCGATGGCCACCGGATTGTACAGGGCCAAGAATTTTTCACAATCCTCTTCTATTTTAAGATCTAGGGCATTCACCCTGTTCTCTGTATTGATGACCTCTTCGGCCAAATCACTGTCGTGCTCCCTAAATGCAACCTTGGCTTTTTCAAGTTGACTTCTACACAGCGATAGCATTTTGGAGCCTGACTGGTTTATGATTTCCCTTTGGTAAATAGCATTTGCCATATTACTATGTTTTATCCGAACCTACCGGTAATGTAGTTTTCGGTTTGTTGTTTTTCTGGGTTAGTAAAAATATTCTTTGTCTTATTGTACTCAATAAGTTCACCAAGATAGAAAAAAGCAGTGTAATCACTGATCCTACCAGCTTGTTGCATGTTATGGGTTACAATGATAATCGTGTATTTTTCCTTTAACTGAAAAATTAGCTCTTCAATTTTTGCTGTGGAAATTGGATCAAGGGCAGAGGTAGGCTCATCCATTAAAATGATGGATGGCTCTACTGCCAATGTTCGTGCAATACAAAGTCTTTGTTGCTGTCCCCCGGAAAGTGCCAGACCGGATTTTTTTAAATCATCCTTGACCTCTTCCCAAAGCCCAACTTGCTGCAAAGAGGAAACAACGCGCTCTTGGATAAATTTCTTGTCAGTGATTCCCTGTATCCTTAAACCATAGGCAACGTTGTCGAAAATAGATTTTGGGAAGGGGTTCGGTTTTTGGAAAACCATGCCTACTTCCTTGCGCAGTTCCTCAACATTTACATTTTTCTTATAAATGTTACTTCCGTTGATCTTGATTTTTCCTTCCATACTAAAGCCATCTACATAATCGTTCATTCTGTTGAACAAACGTAAAAAGGTAGATTTGCCACAACCAGATGGACCTATGAAGGCAGTTACAGTATTTGGTTTGATGGTCATATCAATGCCTTTTATAGCATTGAAACCATCATACCAAACTTTAATTTTCTTGGCTTCAATCTTAGGTATCTTTTTTAAAGTCGGGTCTATAACGCTATCTAGTACCATATTCTCTTTTATAGGATTTTCCATACTTATTTCCATTTCTTCTGCCATTTATTTCTAAAGTACACCGCAATACCGTTCATGATAAAAGTGATGCCCAATAATATGATGATAGCCGCAGCGGCATTTTCTATAAACCCGGACTGAGGTCTTGATATCCAGTTGAATATTTGAATCGGCATAACAGAGAACTCATCCATCGGACTACTGGGAGCAAAGGGTACATATGCCAATGCCCCAACCACGATGAGTGGTGCTGTTTCTCCTACTGCTCTGGATAGTGCCAGGATCACCCCTGTAAGGATACCACCACCCGAAGCTGGTAAAATCTGGTGCCATATAGTTTGCCATTTGGAGGCCCCCAATGCATAAGACGCATCTTTAATGGAATTTGGGACCGCTTTAATGGCTTCTCTAGTGGCTACAATTACAATGGGTAGGATTAACAGGGATAGGGTTAAACTTCCTGCCAATACACTGGCGCCAAG
>JBFIGS010000423.1:0-1635 GCA_041602195.1 Sediminicola sp.
CCTAAAAACTGAATTTGAAAAATTAGGTTTCGAAAACGTGCTTACCCTATTGAATTCGGGCAACATCATCTTTGATGGTTCAAAGGAGAAAACATCAAAATTGGAACAGCAGATTTCTACACATTTGGAAAAAATCTTTGGTTTTCCTATTCCAACAATACTTAGAACATCGGGAGTAATTCAAAATCTTTTGGATCAAAATCCCTTTGTCGACATTGAACGCACCAAAGACATCAGATTATATGTTTCCTTTTTGAAATCAGATATTGAGGCTGATTTAGAATTGCCCTGGAAGAGTACAGACAACTCTTATAAAATAATTGAAAAAAGGGACCAAACTATTATCAGTGTATTGGATTTGGCCATTTCAAAATCGACCAAAGCCATGGAATCAATAGAACACTTTTACGGCAAGGAGATGACCACAAGAAATTGGAACACGATTGAACGGATTGGAAAAAAATTAAAAACTTAGTAGAACAATCCCCAGATCAAAGTTCTTCGATAAATCGAATAATTTAGTTACTACCAACACCGAATCCTGGTTGAAGGTGCGCTACAGAATAGAGTCAGGGCAACTCCTATTTTTTGACTTTTACAAAACTAATCCCCTACAATTGAATATCTTAGAGTCAACAAATTTTAAGCATGATGAAAACTGACTGGTTAAAAATCATATTGATCTGTATTTCCATTGTAATTGCAGGATATTTTGTCGGCAATATGCATAAAATAGGAAAAAAGTATGACCGTTTTGTTCAAGTAAAAGGTCTTTCTGAGCGGGAAGTAAATGCAGATCTCGCTGTTTGGCCCATAAATATTACCCTTACCGGCAATGATTTGAATACCCTTAAAAGTGATATTGAATCTCAAAATAGCGAGGTTTACAATTTCTTCATTGCCCAAGGCTTCGACAAAAACGAATTGACCAAGGGAAGTACCAATATTAATGACGTGCGAGCGGACATCTACAATTCCAATTTTCAGAACAACACCTTCCGATATTTGGCAAAGTCGGAGTTCACCGTGAGAACCAATGATATCGATAAGCTTCAAAAAGCCCTTTCCGAGTCCCTGGAACTTATGTCGAAAGGTATCATACTAGGATCCAAAAACACCTGGAGGCCCATTGAATACATTTTTACAGGCCTAAACGAGCTAAAACCACCAATGATAGAGGAAGCTACTAAAAATGCCAGGGAGGTTGCAGAGAAATTTGCTAGGGATTCGGATGCGCAAGTAGGTGAAATAAGAATGGCCAGCCAAGGTCTTTTTTCCATAACCGACAGGGATGAAAACACCCCCCAAATCAAATTGGTCCGAGTGGTTTCTACCATTGACTTTCAGTTGGAAAATTGATATAGCTTTTATTTTTTACCTTGGACTTTAAAGTTAGTTCCATAAAGTATCGATGCCCTTGGAAAGTAGATCTTGACAATGCAGGAGGTTTTATGGAATTCAAAAGCCGCGGCTATAAGAAACTCTTAATTAAAACAATGGAAAGCAGTAGCATCAGAAGAAAGAAGAAATCGGGTTTTCCATTTTGCCTCTTGCTACTATTTTCGGTTATGATCTCCTCTTGTAAAGGCCAAGACAAAAACAATATCCCTCCAAAAGATCCCGAGAGCACAAAGG
>JBFIGS010000424.1:0-1620 GCA_041602195.1 Sediminicola sp.
AGGCGGACAAATAAACCTTAACCCCAAAGAAATGGACGAAGTGTTGACCAAGGGCGCGGAATGGGCTGTGGATAATGGTTATGCGGATAAGAAGGATTTGACTTATATGGAAAGTAATGGTAGGTTGGATAATGCGGATCCAGCCTTGGTTTCGGAAATGGCTAAAAAAAGGGGCTCGGATCAGTTGGGGACCATTGGATCCGGAAACCATTTTGTAGAGGCAGATTATGTAGAGGAGATTTACGACCCCATAGCTGCCGAGGCTTATGGCCTCTCAGAAGGACAGGTTGTGGTACTGATACACACCGGATCCAGAGGGCTAGGTCACCAAGTGGCAACGGATTATATTCGTGAAATAATGGCAGCAATGCCCAATTACGGAATCAAGGTGCCCGACAGGGAACTGGCCTGTGTGCCGTTTAATTCTGAAGAAGGGGAAAATTATTTTAAAGTCATGTGTGCAGCGGCCAATTTTGCATGGTGCAACAGGGAGATTATCTCATGGGAGGTGAGAAAGGCATGGAAAAATGTTTTTGGTGCCGATGTAGCCCCGCTAAAACTAATGTATGATGTGGCCCACAATATTGCCAAAATTGAAACACATAAGGTCGATGGTGAAAAATTGAAGGTTTTGGTTCACCGAAAAGGAGCTACCCGTGCCTTTGGACCAGGGTTTGAAGACCTACCCCAGAGGTATAAATCTGTGGGACAACCCGTCATAATCCCAGGTAGTATGGGTACCAGCTCTTATATATTGGCAGGTGCCAATAGGAGCGAAGAAATTTCCTTTGGATCCTGTTGTCATGGAGCCGGAAGAAAATTGTCCAGAACTGCTGCAAAAAAACAGGTGAATGCCCCGGTACTCAAAGAAAAACTGAGGGAAATGGGCATATATGTACAGGCTGGTTCCTTTAAGGGTATAGCCGAAGAGGCTCCTATTGCATATAAGGATGTTAATGAAGTCGTGGAGACCATTCAGGATTCCGGGATTGCCAAAAAAGTGGCTAAACTGAGACCAATGGCAGTAGTCAAGGGATAGACCTTTTTTGCTCTCGGACTTCTTCCAATAATCCAATGGCCATTTCATCGGAAACTTGTTCAAATTCTTCGTAAAACTCGCCTTTCTCCCTTGACCCTATAGGCGAGCGATCCTTGGAATACTGCCCATAACTTTTATTGAGTTTTTCACGAATACGATTTTTTATTGCTCCAAATATTCTTTAGAAACCCCCACCACCTTAATTAGAACAACCCCATCCAAACTTACTGCACCCATTATATATCCCTTGTGGTTCGGATGTCCAATTTTGTTGGACAGGGCCACTTCCCATGGCGCATTCTAAGATTTTGCTATTATGGTGCCCAAGGATAATCCGCCACGGGGTATGGCAAAAATCAACACCCGGTCCCTGTCATAATTGTCCAATAATTTTTCAGCCAATTGTAAACCCGCCTCGGTTCTATTCTTGAACATTTTTTTCTTTTTTGACCACCAACCATTTATTGAACCAATTCGCGGATGAGCGCGCAACGTCCTCCAATTTACCCTTTTCCCCAAAAAGATGGGAGGCTTGGGGAATAATCTCCAATTTCTTTTTACAGTTTAATTTTTCATAGGCC
>JBFIGS010000425.1:0-1614 GCA_041602195.1 Sediminicola sp.
ACTTCACAAAAATGGTTGCCGTCCTTTCCGAGATACCATTATTATTAAAAGCTTCTATCTGAAAATAGTAGGAATCCGTTCTATCCATTCCTGTGAAAAAATAATCGTTTTGGCCATAAACCATTATACTACCGTACAATTTGTCCTTTTCCTTCCCAAAATAAATGACATAACCATCTGCGGATGAATTTTGCTGCCATTTTAACCAAGCACTCCTTCTTTCTCCATCCTTATTAGGGTCGGCCCTTAAACCCATAAATCTTTGTACCATCTCCGGATTTTGTGAAGAACCTTTACCGAAAATCCGAAAACCGCTAATTGCAAATTTACCTGTAGGCATAGCTATGTTTTCCAATTTAAGAAACCTCGCTTTCCCTGGTTTTGCAAGTTCTATATAGTCATGGGGGACGTCGGTAGTATTGTTGCTCTTATCCACCAAGGTTTTCCAGCTTTTACCATCCGTTGAGCTGTATATTTTATATTGGTGAAATTTGCCCCTGGTTTTACCCCTATATTCCACATCTTGATCTGCATAATTAATTTGAATTGCATTGATCGTTGAGACTTCCCCCAAATCTGTTTGAATCCATTCGCCCCTATTCCCTGTTTTTGCGGACCAATAGGTTTTCATATCCTCGTCTACGCTGTAATTTGGTTGATACCCTCCCAAGGTTGACGATACCTGAACGGGTTTGTTATAATTTAAGAGCATCCACTCAGCAAACATGCCATTGAGATGGTCGGCATTATGTTGTGGCAAATAAGTTGGGTAATCCCCGTAAGCCGTATTGGAATACAATATTCCCTCCTTATCAAAGCCTGCTGGCCAGATCCCCAATCTGCGCTCAAAATTATTTTTGACGCCTAATATCAGGGTTGAAGTATGCCACCAATTGCCATAATTATCTTGATAGGTAGAGCCATGTCCAGAGCCCCTTGCAAACCCACCGGGTTTATAGGAAAATGGATTATATGATTGATATTCAAAACCATCAAGTGGATTGTCGCTTACGTATACCCCATCCGCATACCCACTGAATTCTGTAGCGGGTGCGCCATATTGCAAATAATATTTGTTGTTATACTTTGTGACCGATGCCCCTTCCAAAAATGGCTTTAAAAAGGTATTATCGTTATACTCTCCAAATCTCTCCCATCCATGTTCTTCCGGTTTTAAGGATATCATTGGTTTTACATAGCCATCTGATTGAAAAGTCCTAGTGTTCAGTTCTGTGCCCATTAATGGGAATTCATTGCTCGATCCCCAGTACAAAAAGAGTTTGTCCTTTTCCTGATCATAGAAAAAGGCAGGATCCCAAGCGCCAACTTTTAAGGTATCTGTGGCAATGCTCCAATCATCAAGGGTAGGATTGCCACTTTTCCAGATGGGAAAATCTTTTTGATGTGTAGACCCGTGTACATATAAGGTATCCTTCATCACAAATACCCCAGGTGCATTTAGATCGTGGATATACTTATCATCCAATAGGAACCTCCTAAAAACAAAATTCCAATTGAGCATATTATCACTCCACCAATATCCCTCTTGGTTTGTGGAAAATAAAAAATACTTCTCCCTATAATTTACAATAACGGGGTCTGCAGTAGCCCTAT
>JBFIGS010000426.1:0-1614 GCA_041602195.1 Sediminicola sp.
ATCCTCTTTCATTTGCTCAGCCAGATTTATGGCTTCTTTCTGATAGCCTGCCAAGGCTAGGTTAACACTCAGGTCCTTCATTTGATTTAGGAAAAATGTTTTCTCAATGTACTCATACCTGTTGTATGACCGTTGAATGTGCTCAAGGTCCAATTTTCTGAAATAGCTTAGTCCTGAAGAAGTATCACCCCTGGCAAAAGCCCTGTTTGCAAGGATGAAGGATGGTAAATTTTTGTCGAAGCTCGCAGCTTTAGAATTTGCCTCTACCAAGTCCAAAATGGATATTAATGTCTCATCAGGTAAAAAATAGCTATCGTAATAATCCAATTCAGTTCTTGGGTTTACCTCAAAGGCTTTGGAAATCCAGAGATGAAAAAGCTCAAAATCCTGAGGCGTATTGTATAGCTTATTTAGCAAGTTATTTCTACTCAGGTAACTGTAAAAAACATCAGAATGGAAAGGTCTATCAAACCAACCATCCATATAGTCCGGATAGAGAAACAATTCCCTCCGGGTATGTTGTCGAGTACGGACACCATCCCCCCAATATGGAATAGTGATTGAAACATGCTCCATTTGGTGAGCAGGACTGACCATTTGAAAATGGCTAACCGCATTTCCAAATAGCGAATCCAACTCGTTATTATCCGATTCCAATCCCCGACTTGTATTGTACCTATGAATAAAAATCCCTTTTCGCTTGGCATTCATAGCCAGTAAGTAATGTCGCTCATTGGTATTGGCTTCTTTATTTATTTCAATGTTATAATCTTCCATCAATGCATAAAATATTTTCCTATTCCCCATCATTAAATTAGGATTGAAATATCCTTTATATGATCTGGTTTCCTTGTAAACATTGTAATAATATAGCCAAGAGTTATAACCCGCTCTTATGACAAGGTTTCTAAATAAAGTAGCTGGAGGATTGTCTTCCGTATTTACCGAAACCCATTTGACAAGTTGCAATGCAGTTTCACGATGTCCGTACTGATACAGGTATCCTATAACATTGAGATGATTGTTAAACACTCTTGCTTGTTCCAGGTATTCTCGTTGACCATTATCCATAATGGTCTTGAATGACAAAACAATTTTATTCAAATCACCTGACGCACCATAAAGTGATGCCAGCACATGATAGCCCCCATTGAAATCGTTTGATTGTCTCCCATTCGGTTCAAAACTCCCTTTTGGATAGTAAACATCAAATGCCTTTTTGGCTTCTTGGTTATCATAGGGTGAAATTAAGTCAATCAAGGAGGCTATTTCCTGTTGACTAGGTTGCCCAAAGGTGAGCCAAAATTGAATGGCCTGATTTAATTCGGCAGGCACAGTCGGTTTGAACAAACTTGTTTTTTTGTAAAATCGACTCACCAAGTTATAATTGGCATCAGTTAATTGTTTAATGAATTCTTCCTTTTCAGGATTAGGATTATAGTATTGGTCATAGGCCAATAAGGAAATAAATTTATTCCTATTCAAAAGAGTAAATTCCTCATCACTGGCAACTACTTCGGAAAGTACGATCTCATAGATAAATCTTAACAATTCGTCCTTTATAGGTACACTAAAATGATTTGAAAATTCCAACATTCTTTGATACGTGGCAAT
>JBFIGS010000427.1:0-1611 GCA_041602195.1 Sediminicola sp.
AGACCATGGATGAATTTGGGGCAGATGCCACACGTTGGTACATGATCTCCAATGCAAATCCTTGGGATAATTTAAAGTTCGATGTAGAGGGGATAGCAGAGGTAAAGCGTAAGTTTTTTGGTACCTTGTACAACACCTATTCTTTCTTTGCACTGTATACCAACATTGATGGTTTTGATTATTCGGAAGCGGATATTCCCTTAAATGAAAGACCGGAAATAGACCAATGGATATTGTCGGAATTGCACTCCTTGATCAAGACTGTGGACGAGGCGTATGAAGAATACGAACCTACCAAGGCAACTAGGGCCATATCGGATTATGTACAGGAAAATCTTAGCAATTGGTACGTGCGTTTAAGTAGAAGACGTTTTTGGAAGGGGGATTATCAAAAGGATAAAATATCGGCTTACCAGACATTATATACCTGTTTGACCACCGTTGCAAAACTTTCTGCACCAGTAGCTCCATTTTACATGGATAGACTATACAAAGATTTAACAATTACGACACAGAAAGAGCCTTTTGAAAGTGTACATTTGGCCGATTTTCCTAAATATGATGCCTCATTGGTAAATAAGGAATTGGAAAGTAAAATGGCAAAGGCTCAGACCATTTCCTCCTTGGTGTTGTCCATTCGTCAGAAGGAAAAGATTAAAGTACGGCAACCATTGCAAAAGATAATGATTCCGGTATTGGACAATAAGCAAAGGTTGGAAATTGAAGCTGTGGCCGGTTTAATAAAGTCGGAAGTGAACGTAAAGGAGATAGAATTGCTGGATGACGCTTCGGGAATTTTGGTTAAGCAAATTAAGCCTAACTTTAAAACTTTAGGCCCAAAATTTGGGAAGGATATGAAGTTGATTGCCAGTGCTGTGGCACTATTAAATCAAAATGATATCCAGAAAATTGAACAGGAAGGCGAAATTTTGCTGCATTTTGATAATAAAAGTATTACTTTACAGTTACAGGATGTAGAAATTTCCTCCCAAGATATAGAAGGTTGGTTGGTAGCAAGTTCAGGTCCAATAACAGTGGCCTTGGATGTTTCTATCAATGAGGACCTCAGAAAGGAAGGTATTGCTAGGGAACTAGTCAATAGAATTCAAAACCTTAGAAAGGAATCCGGTTTTGAAGTGACAGATAAAATAGATATTAAATTATTGAAAAATGGATTTGTCCAGGATGCGGTAGAAAGTAATATGGCATATATTAAAACCGAAACCTTGGCAGCAGAACTTAATTTTGAAGAAAGCATGGACAATGGAATAGAAGTGGCTTTTGACGAAGTTAATACCAGATTGTTTATAGTAAAACATTAAGATTATGGCCGAAGAATTAAAAGTAAGGTACGCGGATAAGGATTTAAACGAGTTTAAAGTACTTATCGAGGAAAAAATTGAAAAAGCAAAAAGTCACTTGGAACTTTTAAAGAGTTCTTATATGAATGATGGCAATAACGGAACAGATGATACGTCCCCAACATTCAAGGCTTTTGAAGAAGGCTCTGAAACAATGAGCAAGGAAGCAAATACGCAATTGGCCATTCGTCAGGAGAAATTTATTAGGGATTTAAAGAACGCCTTGTTGCGGATAGAGAACAAAACCTAT
>JBFIGS010000428.1:0-1592 GCA_041602195.1 Sediminicola sp.
CGGCTTGGGAGGACAGCATACATTATCCAAACCTCCCCTTGCGGAACGCCACATGTAACAGCATAGCCCCAACAGGAAGTATTTCAATAATCGCCAATACTTCTTACTCCATTGAACCCCTTTATGCCCTTGCCTTTAAACGAACAGGAGTATTGGGTACTAAAACCCAGCAGGTGTTACATCCCTTTGTCAAGGACAAATTGACACAACTTGGACACTGGAACAATGCCATCCAGGACCAAATTCTAGAAACGGGTAGTATTAGGGAAGTTGAGTCCATCCCAGATCACATTAAAAAACTATTTGAAACCAGTTTGGAAATCCCTTGGAAATACCACTTGGAACACCAGAGGGCCTTTCAAAAATATACGGACAATGCGGTTTCCAAAACTATTAACCTACCCAGTTCCGCATCGGCAACGGATATTTCAGAAATTTATAGAACGGCATGGGAATACGGGCTAAAAGGCATCACCATTTACCGCGATGGCAGTAAGGCCAATCAAGTACTGCAAAAGTGCGTGGCTATAGATACTTTAAGTTGTTGAAATTGTTTTTTGCTTAGACCGTAACGCCAAAGAGTTTGACCGGCAGGGGCCCCATTTATTATCGTTCCTGAAAATACTGGGTATATCCCAACAATCCTTCATTCAACATATGTACCACATTTTCACTTGTCACCGTTGCTCCAGAAATCCCATCAATGGGTTGTTCCCCTTTTATCCATTCTTTTCCATTTTGTACCAAAGCGAACGTATTGTTGGAAATCTTTATGGTCTTTCCCATAAACTGATTTTGGAAAGAAGAACGGGTTATTCCTGCCCCATACCCTTCCGTTTCTGCCTTGTGTTCAAATTTTACTTTTAGGATCTCATGCGTAGTGGCGTCCATTAACAATTTTGCCCAAATTGGTCCTCCAAAACCCTTCCCTTTGACCATCAATAGAACCTTGTGGGTACCTTTAATTTCCATGATCGGCCTGTTCTGATCGTCTTCAGAGCTTGAGTACGACTTAAAAAGGGTCGTTCCATTTTCCAGATCCAAAGAAGTTATATCTCCATTGATATCCATCATCTTAAACCCTACCACTTCCCCCGCGTCCGTGACATTGGTTTCAGAAATATCTGCAAATCTTAAGAGCTCTTGTAATGTTGAATATGTTTTTTGAGCATTTTTGCTAGTAGCGACAACGGGTTCTTCGAGATTTGGCTGTACGTTGGACTTATCCCTGCAATTCCCAAACAGGAAAATTATTGTTACGTAGATAATGATTTTTTTCATGATGAAGTCAATTTTCGGATTCTTGAATTAAGGGATGGAATTTTTTCCTTTTTAAGGTTCCCTATCAATTCTTGTAATTCCCTATCCCTTTCGTGATACTGTTTATTGATATCATAAAGTGCCTGAAGCGCATTCACCCTAACAATCTTACTTTCCGAGCTATTGGTAACCCATTTGGTCAGGACATCCGATACTTCTTGTCTTAGGACAGGGGTAAGCTGTAATCTCACCACCATTTGAGCCAGGTGCCACTTAAATTCTTTGTGTTTTGCCGTCTTTAAAAATTGAAGGATATCCCTTTGGTGCGACCA
>JBFIGS010000429.1:0-1591 GCA_041602195.1 Sediminicola sp.
ACCAATGTCAATTTGGGCAAGCTTCCCATCCATTTAAATTCAAAAATCGAAGCGGTTCAACAAAATCTCTTGGCATTTCTAAGAAACAACAACGCCAAAATCATAAATAATATCCCCGAGGATGTACATATCAAAGCCATTCCAGCCTATTTGGATAGTATTTTGATGAATTTTATGACCAATGCAGTTAAATATAAAGATCCCAATAGGGATCCAATAATAACCTTGAGCATAAAAAGAAGCGAAGATTACACCATCTTGAGCATTACTGATAACGGCTTGGGTATCGACCTAAAAAAATACGGCGGCAAATTATTCGGCATGTATAAAACATTCCACTCCAATACAGACGCCAGGGGAATTGGACTTTACATTACAAAGAATCAGGTTGAGGCCATGAACGGGAAAATTATTACAACTAGCGAGGTTGGGAAAGGCACCACATTTAATATACACTTTCATGAAAAAAATTAATTCTGTTTGCATTATAGATGACGATAAGATCGTCGTTTTTGGCATTAAAAAAATGCTAGGAACGGTTGTTGATTGCGAAAATATTTTCACCTATGGCAATGGGAGGCTTGCGTTGGAAGGCATTCGGAAAATGATAGAAGAAAACAATGAAGTACCAAGTATCATTTTCTTGGATATCAATATGCCCATTATGGACGGTTGGGAGTTCTTGGAAGAATTTATAACCCTAAAATTGGACAAAAAAGTATTCATAAATATTGTGACCTCTTCCATAGACCCCTGCGATAAACTAAAATCGGAAACCTTCAAATCAAGAACCCACCACACCATAGAATATAAGACCAAGCCCATTAGGCGAAATGAAATTGAAGAAATAACAAATGCCGCTTAGGCTTTGAACTTTAAATTTGCTTAATTTTGAAAAGGCATTACCAATAATGTCCAGCCAATAACTTTAAGTAAATGAGATATTTTTTAGTCTTTTCTATTCTGTTCCTACTACTTTCCTGCGAAAAAAAAATAGAAGATAAAATAGCTGAATATCCTACCCCATTTGAGAAATCGAATGGCAATCAGACCGCTACCTATAATGAGGTCATTGAATTCTACATCCAATTAGCGAAGGGATTTCCTGCCATCAACATACAGACCATTGGTGAGACCGATAGTGGTAAACCATTACACATTGTGACCTTTAACTTGGACGGGGATTTTAACTTTTCCAAAATTGGCAAGGACAAAACCATCATCCTGATCAACAACGGTATTCACCCTGGTGAAAGCGACGGGATAGATGCTACCATGACCCTATTCAGGGATCTGGCAGTAGAAAAAATCACGCCTCCAAAAAACGCGGTCATCACTACTATTCCCATCTACAACATTGATGGCGCCCTAAATAGAAACTCCACCACCCGTACCAATCAAAATGGCCCAGAATCTTATGGTTTTAGGGGAAATGCCCAAAATTATGACCTCAATCGAGATTTCATCAAATCCGATACAAAAAACGCAAAAACTTTTGCCGATATTTTTCATTTGGTAAAACCGGATATTTTTATTGACAACCATGTAAGCAATGGTGCTGATTACCAATACACCCTTACACATCTATTTA
>JBFIGS010000430.1:0-1587 GCA_041602195.1 Sediminicola sp.
CATTTTTTCCCCAATCTTACGTTTCGTATTCCCATTAAAGGCAATACCCCCTTTGGCCATTTCAAAAAGCTTTTGGATTTTTCTCATCTCAGGAATACCAAAAAAATCTGTCCCTAAAAAATCAATTTTCATTTGAACAACAGTTTCACTAGTATTGCCAGTGAGTTTATCCGTAAAGCCACAGTGCGGAAGATTGGAACCAATTAATATAAGGTCACCATCGGTATAATAGGATACATGGCTACCTATTTGGCGCTTTCCACTACCTCCATTGACATAAACCAGTTCTATCTCAGGGTGATAATGCCAGATATAGTTTTTGTTGGAAAGATTTGCATCAAATTTCTGATAGGTAAATGAATGCCCAAAATCAGGTTCGATAGCTTCGAATGCCGGTTTCTGTTTCATCATAGAACTCGCTTTCATTGTAAATTTAAAAAAGGTAATTACTTCAAAACCCGACAAAATTACCTAAAATATGTACTAGATTAACATTTGCTATGTTATGCTTGTGTTAAAGGGGTAAAATAGCACATAAATAGGAGAAATGAGGTGTAGTGGGGGGAGGGGTATGGCTGTAAGTTTGTATCAGAAATGATTTAGTAATCTTAAATCTAAAAAATTATGAAAAAAGCATTGAAAATTACAGCAGTATTGGCCTTTATGTTAACTACAGTAACAGGTATGGCGAAAGAAGTTAAATCTGGTTCAATTCAAGTTAATGAGGTGAAACCTTTAGTTCTTAATTTGAATGCCAGCGAGATCATTAAACCAACTTTCCGTACCAAAGGAAAAATGGTATATATGAACCACTTAAACCTTGACGGTAAAAAAGTAGAGGTAAGGGTGCAAGATGATTCAGGGAATGTAATTTATACAACTACCTTCAACGAGTCAGTAATTGTAGAAAAAGCATTTAATTTTGAACAAGCAGATGCAGGTCTTTACACCGTAATCCTTAAGGAAGGCAATAAGACCTATTTCGAGAATGTCCTTGTAAAATAGTTTATTTTAGAGTAAGTTAATTTTATTCCAATAAAAAGGGGCTATTTAGCCCCTTTTTTATTGGATGATATCCATCCATTAATTTTTTCTTCCAATAGGGCCAATGGAACACATCCTGTTTCCAAAACTTGGTTGTGGAATTCTTTAATATTAAAATCTTTTCCCATTTCCCTTTCTGCTCTGGCGCGCAGTTCCAATATTTTAAGTTGCCCTATCTTATAGGAAAGTGCCTGACCTGGATTGGCCATATAGCGTTCTATTTCTGACGTAATCGCTTCTTCAGATTCTGCTTCATTATCCAATGAGTATTTGATGGCCTGTTCCCTGGTCCATCCTTTGGCATGAAGTCCAGTATCCACGACCAACCTAACTGCCCTGTGCATTTCTGCTCCTAACATTCCAAAATACTGATATGGATCTTGATATAGTCCCAGTTCTTTGCCCAAAGACTCTGTGTACAAGGCCCATCCTTCGCCATAAGCACTGTACCAAAGGGTTTTTCTAAATTTAGGCATATGCTCGTTCTCCTGAGTCAGTGAAATTTGAAAGTGGTGTCCAGGAATGGCCTCGTGTAAGAATAAA
>JBFIGS010000431.1:0-1583 GCA_041602195.1 Sediminicola sp.
ACCGGCGACCGATCCAAGAAAGATTGATTTTATACTTTTTCTCCTATCCATAACTTTAGATGTTTTGCTTTTTTAATTGTTCTACAATAAAGTCCGAGGTTCGCCATGATAATGCCAAAATGGTCCAAGTAGGATTTTTATCCGCTTGGGAAACAAAGGGACCGCCGTCCACTATGAAAACATTATCCGCGTCATGCAATTGTTGATACTTGTTCACTACTGATGATTTTGGATCGTTCCCCATACGCGTAGTTCCTACTTCATGGATAATCCTCCCTGGAGTTAACAAACCATAATCTTGTTCTTTTGACGGTCTTGGCTGTAAAGGTTGAGCACCCATATTATGAAACAACTCTTCAAAAGTCTCATTCATATGTTTGGTTTGTTTACGCTCAAAATCGCTCCATTTATAATGGAATCTTAGGACAGGAATTCCAAACTCATCCACTGTGGTGGGATCAATTTCGCAGTAATTGTCCTTCATAGGTATCGATTCTCCTCTGCCTCCAAAGCCTACTACAGACCCGTAATACTTTTGAACATCTGCGCGAAGGCTATTTCCATAGCCCCCTACATTTTGATTAAAAAACCTGTTAAAATCGTTTGGATTAAACCCAAAACCATAGCTTGGCATGCCCATTCCTCCCCATACTTCTATATGGTACCCACGGGGGAAGTCGAGCTTTTTATTATCGAGCCACCAAGGTGTATATACATGCATGCCTCCTACTCCATCCTCATTGTATTTTTTCCTATTCATGAGTCCAGGAACAAAAGCAGACCTACTGGCACCTGTGGAATCGTGAAGGTACTTACCAACAGTATCCCCGCTATTGCCCAAGCCATTGGGATGTTGCTTGCTCTTGGAATTCAGTAGAATCCTTGCACTACTGCAGGCAGAAGCGGCCAAGACCACAATTTTGCCCTTTAATCTGTATTCCTTTCTATCTTCTTTGTTGATATAGGAAACTCCTGTTGCTTTTCCTTCCTCATTAGTGGTCACTTCCCGGACCATACAATTTACAAACAGGTCTATTTGCCCACCATTCTTTTGAGCGGGAAAAATTAAACAGGTGCCAGCAGAAAAATCGGCATATACAGAACAACCCCTAGAGCATTGTCCACAATAAAAGCAAACCCCTCTTTCCTTATTAATTTTTTTGGTAAGCATGGACATCCTAGAAGGAATCACCGGTATGTTAGATTTTTTGGCACCTTTGATATAAAACAATTCGTGCAGCCTGGGTTTAGGAGCGGGCAGAAAAAAACCATCAGGTTCGTTAGGTATGTTCTCCTTACTTCCAAAAACACCTATCAATTTATCTACCTTATCATAATAAGGTTTCACATCCTCATATCCTATGGGCCAATCATCCCCTAAACCATCGTAACTTTTATGTTTAAAATCCCGTTCTCCAAATCGCAAGGAAATTCTCCCCCAGTGGTTGGTGCGCCCTCCCAGCATCTGGGATCGAAACCAATCGAATTTTGTTCCATTTTTATGGGTATAAGGTTCTCCCTCTATCTCCCAGCCTCCATAGGCACTATCAAATTCCCCGAAAGGCCTCACAGTATTTGCTCCC
>JBFIGS010000432.1:0-1568 GCA_041602195.1 Sediminicola sp.
AAAGTCCACTCCTGCAAATAGAAAACTTCGATTCGCATGTGCGAATCTTTTCTTTCATTTCCGAACAAAAGCCAGGGTATACCCAGCTTTGTTTCCGAAAATGAAAATACCCACACCGGATGGTGTGGGTTTTCTGATTGATGTGGTCCCACCTGGGCTCGAACCAGGGACCACCTGATTATGAGTCAGGTGCTCTAACCAACTGAGCTATAGGACCCGCAAATTGCGGATGCAATATTACTATTTATTTTTATACGTTGCAAGCAAAATCGCACCCTAAACGCATAATGGAAATTATTCCCTGATTTCCTGACAGAGCTCTACCAAAACCCCATTGGAGGTTTTGGGATGTACAAAGGCCACCAACTTATTATCGGCCCCCTTTTTTGGCACTTCATTGAGTATTGTAAATCCTTCCGCCTTAAGCCTTTCCATCTCCATAACGATATCATCCACTTCAAAAGCTATATGGTGAATCCCTTCTCCCTTCTTTTCTAAAAACTTGGCAATAGGGCTGTCTTCATTAGTAGCTTCCAGCAACTCTATTTTATTGGGGCCCACCTTAAAAAAAGAGGTTTTTACCCCTTCAGACAACACGTCCTCTATCTTGTAATGGGGGGCTCCCAACAAT
Organism: Sediminicola sp.; assembly: GCA_041602195.1. GTDB lineage: Bacteria > Bacteroidota > Bacteroidia > Flavobacteriales > Flavobacteriaceae > Sediminicola. Next base: position 632 of record JBFIGS010000432.1, read on the forward strand.
TTCTCGAACAGGATATTGGAGGTTTTCAAATCCTTTACGGCAATTCCCAAATGCTCAATTTTATTCATTTATCACTAATTTATGTCAGTATCTGGTAAGTATAGCGCTAAAATACACATATTGTGCGTATTTTTGTCCCATGGAAACACAACGACAAAAAAAGATAGCAGGCGTTATCCAAAAGGATATTGTAGATATTCTACAACGCGCAGCGATTGATGGAGGGTTGAGAGGAACGTTGATTTCAGTATCAAAAGTAAGCGTCCCGACAGACCTGTCCATGGCCAAAATATATGTAAGCATATTCCCGACCAAAGATGCAAAGGAATTGTTGGAAGGAATGAAAAGCAACCAATCCTTGATAAGGCACGAATTGGCCCAACGCACAAGGCACCAATTGAGAAGGATCCCAGAACTTTCCTTTTACTTGGACGATTCCTTGGAATACATAGACAATATTGAAAAATCCTTAAAGGGAGAGGAAAACCCAATTTCCAATCCAGATCTGTTGGAAAAAAGAAAAAAATCCTAAGATTGAATTTTCCCTTTTACATCGCACAGCGGTATGTTAGATCCAAAAGCAGCCAAAATGCGGTAAACATCATCAATTTTATAACCTTCTTGGTCATCGTCATCGGCTCTGCAGCACTATTTATAGTGCTTTCCGGTTTTGCGGGACTTAAGACTTTTAGTCTCTCTTTTAGCAATACCGTAGATCCCGACCTCAAGGCCCAACCCGCTACCGGTAAATTTTTTAGCGTTTCAACCGATCAAGAAGCCCAACTAAAAAACCTTAAAGGAATAGCCTCTTATTCCAAAGAACTGGAGGAACGTGTTTATCTTACCCACAGTCAAAAAAGCCATGTGGCCTACATAAAGGGGGTGGACAAAAATTATGGAAATGTCACTTCCATGGATAGTACCATTTATTTTGGGA
>JBFIGS010000433.1:0-1559 GCA_041602195.1 Sediminicola sp.
AGCTTTGGTTAATTTTTTAAAGAGCATTATAGCTATTTATTTTATCTCTTCCATGGTATGTTGGTTCGTGCTTACCTTTCGGTATTCAAGTCGTTCATGATTTGTCAGGTCGAGCCTGCCTGTATCCTATGGTTAAAACAAATTTTTTCTCATAAATTTTTTCTATAGTTCAGGATATATACCCCATGGTGTTGACATACGGTGTCCCTCTTACCACTACTGCAAATGCCCTGGCCAATAATTTGTTTCTTATTATATTCAGGGTACTCATTTTATTTTTTCCCGCATCTATTCTTCGGGTATAATAGGCCTTCATCTCTGGATTACATTGAATGGCGGAACCGGCGCAAAGATTCAGCAATGTCTTGCCTTCCTTATTGGCCAGTTGGCTTACCTTGGTCCTTCCCCTTATACTGGTCCCCGATCTGTTGGGAAAAGGGGCAATGCCACAATAGGAGGCGAATTTCCTCCACGATTTAAAAGCTGTGAAGCCAACGGTATGAACGATCATGAACCGGGCCGTTACCGCTCCGATGCCCTTGATGCTGACCAATAACCGATATATAATCTGCAGTTCTGGATCCTGCTCGATAAGCCTATCGAGTTCTTTTTCTATTTTGGTTATCTGCACATCCAGTACCCCGATAATATCGCGCTGTACCTGTAGCAATATGGGCCCCAGCTCATTGTTCAGCACTCTTATTTGTTCCCCTAGAGTGGCAATATGCCCTGCGCGCTGTGAAACCAGTTTTCTGCGCATGGACATCAACCGTTTCAGGCTTATCAAAGATTCCTTTGGCATTTGATAGGGCCTTGCCTCTTCCCGGATGCGATATCCGTAAAGGGCGATACGTTTTGCATCCGCTCTATCATCCGTCCCCCTGGCAATGCCCAGGGACCGTTTGATCTCCAGCCCAGGGACCAAGAGAAAGTAATAGCCCTGTTCGCTCAGATAACGGACAAGTTGATGGGTGTAAAGGCCCGTGTGCTCAAAAACGAACAAAAGCTCATTTTTGGCCAGGCCACTAATTTTTATAGACCAATCCACCAAAAACACGATAGCTTCGGGAGTATTTTCAAAAACCTCTTGGGCCCCACTTTTGTGAAGGCAACAATCCAGTGTCAATTTACTGGCATCGATACCGATTACATCTTTTATTTTCATAATTTTATAATGTTTTAATATGGTTGCCTAAACTAAGACCTTTAAAAGATCTGGCTGAAATCCTATATGGTTCTTGGCAACCGGTTAGAAGAACGGGGACTGATACAGGCAATAGGTCACAAACCTTTGCGGCAGGAAAGTTCACCCCGTTCTTTTTTGTTTTACATTAAATTTATGAACATTTTAAAAGTTATGAGTCTCCCCCGGACCCCCTCTTTTCAACATTATTATAGATTATATTTATAATACAAATCTAAAGGACGGTAGGCAGGCGGAGTCGAGACCTTGTAGAGTTTGGTTTTAAGGAGTGCCAAGTCAGGAGACTTTACGAAGTGTGAGCTGATTAATTTGAGTAATAAAATATTTTGAAATACTAACAGGCTCCTTCCCGTGG
>JBFIGS010000434.1:0-1549 GCA_041602195.1 Sediminicola sp.
AGTAACGAAATGAAATATAAAATAGTATAAGGCACTGCATGTATTTTAGAACAAAACTTATAAAAATGATATTTTGAAAGAAGTACACTATTCGGAGTTTTATTTGGATACTAATTCCCTTCCACTAACGATATTGGAGAATAGTGCCGTAAATTGTAGGATACAAAGGAAGCGTTCGTCGTGGAGTTTGGTTGCAATGGAATTCGGTAACCCCTCTTCCTTATAAATCAATTTCACTGTATTTAAGGTACTTTGACTAGAAATATTTTAATAATATTGGCGTTGTGTATATATTCCAACGCTTATAAGAGCTAAGTCTATGAAATGGTTTGTATTATATGTACAGTCGCGAAAAGAAAAGAAAGTGGCAGAAATGTTACAGGAAATGAGGATAGAAGTGTATTGCCCCATTGTTAAAGAAATTAGGCAATGGAGTGATAGAAAAAAAACAGTTGAGAATCCTTTGTTTAAATCTTATGTCTTTGTTCGTCTTCATGACAAGGATCGGCAAGTGGTTTTTGGAGTTCCTGGGGTGGTGAGATATTTATTTTGGCTCGGACGGCCAGCTATTGTAAGGGATGAGGAAATCTATACCATAAAGAAATGGTTGGAAGAGGACGAGGTAGAGGAAATTACACTTTCCAAATTAATTCCCGGGGATGAATTACACATAAAGAATGGAATTCTTAAGAATCAGAAGGCGGTAATACAAGAAGTTGGGAAAACGCGAATTCGTTTGGTTTTGTCAGGTCTTGGGATTGTTGTTAATGCAAAGATCAAGGATGTAGTCTAACTTGGTTTTTAGGGAGATGGTTTATTGAAAACATTCTTGGATCAACAAAATACTGATAATCGCCACTTTTATTAGTGAAACTCAATTTTGAGAAGTCAGTAAGACGCACTTAAAATTGCAAGTTGAACTAATCCCGCCTTTTTCGGCGGGATCTAGGTTCAATACCTCGACCCTCGGGTCGATTCCTATTATTGGGTTCAGGGCCTGCCTTTGTCGGACAGACAGGCTTGCCCTGAGGTTTATTACCTTTTATTAATCACTTAGAAATGACCTAGATCCCCTAATATTTATGCTGTTTACGGATGCTTTCTATTAAAAAAATAGCATCCAACAATAATAAATGGAAAAGAGGGCGAGAAATATTATACCGAGATAGGTTAATAGTTGCAGGTTTCTGTTGGGCCTGTCCATTACAGGTATTTCGCGGCTCATGACGTTCTTTAGGTTCATGTACCCTATGATGGGTGCCATAACAAATGATACAAAGGTAGCTATGGCTACTAGGATGCCCATATTGGCAGAAAAGATACTTATGACCATAAAATTTATTACAGCTAATAACAACACTCCTATAGTAAAACCTTTATTTTTTATAGCCTCCTTTTTAGGAAATAGTAAGCTCAAGATGTCCACACTTACCCGGCTAAGAGCATCATGCGCTGTAATGCAGGTGCTGAACATGGTAGCAAATGCGGCTATTGCTATGAAAATATAAGCCCAGGCCCCAATATTGACAGTATATAGTTGAACCAGTTG
>JBFIGS010000435.1:0-1542 GCA_041602195.1 Sediminicola sp.
AACTTACTCCTATCAAAACGTCATTTGAAATTAAACCTATTAAATCAAGTTTTTGTTTAAAATGGTAACCAAATTGGCCTTTCTTAATTACCATCTTATTTTCTGCCATTGTGTCATCTAAATCATCTCCAATGTAATTTTGATTATTACAGATGATCAGGGCTATGGGGATCTGGGGTTTACCGGAAACCCACATGTAAAAACTCCGGTTATAGACGCTTTGGCCAGGGAGAGTGTGCGGTTCAATAATTTTTATGTTTCTCCTGTCTGTGCCCCAACCAGGTCTAGTTTAATGACAGGGCGTTATTCGCTAAGGACAGGCATGAGGGATACCTATAATGGCGGTGCCATTATGGCTTCCAATGAGGTTACCATAGCCGAGATGTTGAAGCAGGCCAATTATAGTACCGGGGCTTTTGGTAAATGGCATTTGGGGGATAATTATCCAAGTAGACCCAGTGACCAAGGTTTTGACGAGTCAGTAATCCATCTATCGGGAGGTATGGGGCAAGTAGGGGATATTACCACTTATTTCCAAGGGGATAAAAGTTATTTTGACCCTGTACTTTGGCACAATAACCAACAGGAATCCTTTGACGGGTATTGCTCCGATATTTTTACCGATCAAGCCATCAATTTTATAGATAAAAATAAGGAGTCCCCTTTTTTCTGTTATTTGGCATTTAATGCACCGCATACTCCTTTGCAAGTTCCTGATTCCTATTATCAAAAGTACAAGGACATAGATCCTTCTTCCGGTTTTGACAAGGACGGAAAGCCATTTTCAAAAATGAGCGAAAAGGATAAGGAAGATGCCAGAAAGGTATATGCCATGGTAAATAATATTGATGACAATCTCGGCAAACTCTTCAAAAAATTGGATGCCTTAGGATTATCGGAAAACACCCTTGTAATTTTTATGACCGATAATGGCCCGCAACAGACCAGATATGTAAGTGGTATGAGGGGACTTAAGGGAGATGTTTACAATGGGGGTGTACGAGTCCCATTTTATTTAAAATATCCAGCACTTTCCAAGGGTGACAAAGATGTGGAAACCATGACGGCGCATTTGGATGTCCTGCCTACGCTATCGGCAATTTGCGATGTGGAAATGCCAAAAGATAGGATCATAGATGGCAAAAGTTTGGTTCCTTTAATACAGGGCAAAAAAGTGGACTGGGCCGATCGTTCCCTATTTTTTTATTGGTCGCGCCGCTATCCTGAATTGTATAATAACATGGCCATTCAGAAAGCAGGGTACAAATTGGTAGGAAAAACAGACTATAATGCCGCTATTGAAGATTTTGAATTGTTTCAACTTACCAAGGATCCATATGAGCAGCACAATGTGCTAAAGGAGAACAAAGAATTGGCCATAGACCTTAAAAAGGAGTTGGATGAAATATACGGGGAGTTGATCATTTCTGAGAATCTTGTAAACCCTCCAAAAATTTCGGTGGGCACCACCTACGAGAACCCGGTAATTTTGAATAGGAATGATGCCGGAGGGGAGCGCGGTATTTGGAATCAAGAGGAGAT
>JBFIGS010000436.1:0-1539 GCA_041602195.1 Sediminicola sp.
AAAAATCCTCAAAAGGGCCGTTATAAACCGATAGTCCTGAAACGGACATCGCCCCAAAGGTATCCCCATGAAAGGCATCCTCAAAAGCCAACAGCACATTCCTCTTATTTCCCTTGTTAAAATGGTATTGCAACGCCATTTTAATTCCAATTTCAGTGGCGGTGGACCCATTGTCAGAGAAAAATAATTTCTCTTGGTTGGCAGGTAATATTTTGATGAGCTCTTCTGATAGTTTTACTGCAGGTTCGTGGGTGAACCCACTAAAGACCACCTGGTCCAACTGTTGCATCTGCTGATATACCTTTTCCAAAATATAGTCATTGCAATGGCCATAAACACTGGTATACCAAGAGGAGATACCATCTATGTATTCCTTTCCACTCTCATCAAACAACAAGGCACCCTTGGCCTTTGTAATCCCCAACATTCTAGGATGCAGCTTGTGTTGTGTCAACGGGTGCCACACATGTTTTGCATCTCTTTCCGAAATATTTTTCAATTGTATAAAATTTAAAGAACCAGCTTTTTATTTATCTTGCAAAGATGGCAAATAAACTTAAAACCTCCTGTGTTTACCATGGTATTTGATTTGCGCAACACCAATTTCATAGAACTTAAAAGTAGGACTGTTTTTCTTTTCTTATTTCTATTGGCATTTATAATCAGGGCGCCTTTTTTCTTTAGGGATTATATAGACCGGGACGAAAGCACCTTTATACTTATGGGGCAATCTTGGGTAGAGGGCCATTTACCGTATACCGAGCTTTGGGACCTAAAACCCCCCATGACCTTTCTTTTCTTTGCCGGTATCATTTATGCCTTTGGAAAAAGTTTTATCGCCATTCGGGTATTTGGCACATTGGTAGTGGCTATCACTTCCTTTTTCACTTTTAAAATTGGCAAAGAAATAGGAGGACCAAAACTCGGTTTATGGACAGCAATTGCTTGTACCGCCCTACAAAGCCTCTTTGGTAGCCTTCAAGGCGTTATGTCCGAACATCTCAGCGTTGCCTTTTTAATGCCTGCAATTTTTATTATCCTGAAATACCATAAGTACTATTGGTATGGCCTGGCGGGAATTTTATTGGGGCTTACAGTGATGACCAAGCTAAACCTTGCCTATGCCGTATTGATCTTGGGCCTATTCCTGCTCTATAGATCATTTGCTGAAGAGCAATTAAAACAAGGATTAAAGAACCTGGTATTTCTTGGATTTGGGGCGATTCTTGTTATCCTGCTCACCATTTTACCCTACTATCAAAATGGTATTGGAGCCCTTTGGTGGCAGTCGGTCATCTTGGCGCCTTTAGAATATGCCGCAGCAAATAGGGGTTCCCTTTTAGATGTGGTACCCACTTGCTTAATTATTATAGGCTTCTTCCTTTGGGCATGGAAAACGAAATATCTGGATTTAAAAAATAGACATGTACAAGTATTGTTCGTCACTGTCATAGGCATTCTCTTCTCTTTTGTGCGAGGGGGGAAAATTAATGGCCACTACCTGATACAAGTATATCCAGCCTTACTGATATTGGTTGG
>JBFIGS010000437.1:0-1534 GCA_041602195.1 Sediminicola sp.
ACAGCTCAATTTTTTCGAAGTTCAAATATCAAAAATTGATATTGCTATAGATCCAAATCAATATAATGTTACTGTTAATAATAATACAACAACTCCTCCAGATCCACATAACCATCAAGCAACTTTAGACGGTTCACAATTAAACAACACAACTATAATATCTATTGACGCATCTTGGTATTTCACCGTAACCGATTTTTAATTCATGAAAGGACACCTTTTCATATCACTCCTCTTCCTAAGCCTGGCTGCCCAAGCCCAAACCGCCTTGTATAACAGTGGGAATATTCGGATCCATGAAGGAGGAGAATTAGGATTTCATACCAATCTTATTAATGATGCCTCTTTTGACCAAAATGTTGGGTTGGCGGGGTTTTATGGTACTACGCCCATAAGTGTTTCCGGGGCCTTTATGCCCATATTTTACGACATAGAATTCTTTAACGACAATGGGGTATTTCTCAATACTTCCATGGCACTCACCAATGACGCCAACTTTGTGAGCGGGGATGTGGTCACTCCACGAAACTTAGAGGATATCTACCTCAATTTCATTCAAAATGGGGATTATTTTAGCGTTTCTGACGTCACCAAAGTAGATGGGTATGCTGCCATTACCGATAAACAGTTTTTCAGTTTTCCAGTGGGCAATGCCCAACAAGTAAGGCCCTTGATCCTCAACTCCAATGCGGTGAATACCTTGGCTAAATGTGCATATTTTAGGGAGGACCCCAATAATCCCAGTACCTTTGCCACAAGTTTTAATACCACCCGAAAAACCAGGGATGTAAACGTAGTAAGCACCACAGAATTTTGGCATTTAACGGGAAATGTTCCTTCTACCATCACCATCAGTTGGAACCAGGAAAGTAATATCTCCAGCCTTACCGATGCTGCCTATAAAATGGGAATTGCAGGCTGGTCCAAGGTGGGGAACCAATGGGTAGATCTCGGCAGTGTGGCCCAGGGTGGTGATCTAACCGAGGGATTTGTTTCCTCCACCGAATTTGTCCCAGATGACTATGCCGCAATCACTTTCGCCAGTTTAGCAATTGCAACCGAGGTGGTGAATTTGGACAACTATTACCTTACCCCCAATAATGACGGACTCAACGATGCCCTTGTCATACCAGAATTGGAACAATCACCCAACAACCATGTACGGATTTTCGACCGCTTTGGGTTAAAAGTGTTTGACAAGGTGAATTACACCAATGAATTCATAGGATATTCGAATGTTGGTAATGTGGTGGTCGGCCAAAAAAATGGGTTGCCAGCAGGGGTCTATTTTTATCTTGCCACCTTGAATGATTTGGGCACTGAATATCAAGGGTTTTTATACTTAAGAAGGTAAAATCCTACAATTATTTCCCTCGTTTTAACACCTATTCAGCGGTTATTATTCCTTTTACTTCCATTTCACAACAAATCTAATCCACTACACAACATTAAGTTAGCGATAAGTAGGCTTACCAGTATTTTTAGGTCATAATACACAGTACCCCCCTATTGCTACCTTATGACAAACTTTAAA
>JBFIGS010000438.1:0-1529 GCA_041602195.1 Sediminicola sp.
AAGGGCTTGTAGAATACATTTTCCATCCAATGATAGCGCAAGTGGGCTGCAAACCCCATCTCTTTTACGCTATGGTGTATTTGATGGAATTTCCATAAAAATGGGGATTTGTGCAGCAAAATATGGGTAAACCACTGTACAAAGTCCAAAATAAGGAAAAAGATCAATAATTGAAGCCAACTGGGGAATTGGGACATATCGATAAGGGCAAGACTACTTTGCCTTATCCCCAAATCGCTGAAAAGAAGGCCCAACAACTTGTAAAACCCACTTATGGCAATGGCGAAAAGGAAAAAATTGAAGAACATATAAAAGCCGTCCAACCAAAAATCCCTTCTAAAAATAGATTGTTCCTTGCGCCATGGAAACAAAATTTCCAGCATCCATACCACAAGGGAAATAATTATAAGCCCCCAAAAATAATTGGTATACCAGGGAACCTCGAATATTATGGATTTCCATGTCCAGTTCGCAGTTCCTACAATTGCATTGATGAAACCTTCAAAATATTTTTCCACGATTTTTTTCCTTTACTTTTTGCCCACCATCCATTACTCTTCCAATGGGTACCATTCTATATTGGTCAGCGCTTCCCTCCTTCCCTTACTTTTGGGCGGATAATTAGTGACCAAATAATTCACAATAACCTTTTCGTTATCTCCTAGATCCCACAGGTTCTGTGTTTTTTGCATCCAGCGAATGGTCTCTATCCATCGCTCCTCGTTCATTCTATTCTGTATGACCAATTGGGCGGAATGACAATTGGTGCAGTTGTTGACCACAGTCATTAAGCCTTCTCCATCCTTAAATCCCGTTCTTAGGTGGATACCGTTTTCTATTTTATCCCAGTCATCATCAGGGTTTACATCAACAACTTCTGAATTTGGGGTATCTTTTTTGGATGAAAATACGGACGGATCCATCATATAAATAACGCCCAAAACACCTATAAGCAGTACCATAGCAAAGGAAACCACCAAAATGCTATAGAAAGACTTTACCTGTTTTCTAAAATTATCCTGTTTGCTCATTTAACTTACTTTTACGGCAATCCTATGGCATGCATTATTCAAGTATCCTTTAGGGTTCCATCCTGGCAAGAGCATGGGCTGACTTACTCCATTGGAATCTGTAGCCCGCGCCCATACTTCGTAATATCCAGATTTTGGAAAACCTATACTCGCCTTAAAATGCTGCCAAGCCAAACGGTTTGCAGGTTTTTCCAAAGAGCATTCGGACCAAGTGGCTCCAAAGTCGATGGAATAGGATACTTTGGAAATTTCCAATTCCCCGGCCCAGGCATGCCCCCTAATATTAAGTTTCTTTCCCTTGGGGATCATGGCTCCGGATTTAGGGTAGGTAATTAAGGATTTCACGGGCATTGATTCTATAATGCACATGTCCTCATCCTTTACCTCCTCACCCGGGGCAACAGGATTACAGGGCACCTTATAGGAGGATCCTGTCATTTTTTCCCCATCATGGACAATGTTTCGCACACTGATCCTATTTACCCATTTTCCTGAAGT
>JBFIGS010000439.1:0-1515 GCA_041602195.1 Sediminicola sp.
AAGTCCCAACTTACTGGCTATTTCCAATACAGTTCTTTGTTCCTTATTTTCAACATCAAGGACGTTTGTGGTCATCATCTTAGGATTCAGACCATGTTTTTTCATGGCAGAAACTGCCTTGGGCAAATCATCAGCTACTTTCTCAGGCAACACGTGCCCTTGGGGCCTTACGGTCAAATCCAATCCATCAAAACCCATTTCCGCCGCCGCTTCGGACATATCATTATAATCTAGAAATTGCAGATGTTTAGAAAACAAATGAACGTTTAAGTGTTGGGCTACGTCATTTTTAATTTCCAAAAGTGATTCAGTTAATCTATTCACAGGAAAAATGAGCGCCGAACCAGCAAGGGTCGACTGCTTAATAAAATTCCTACGTGTTCGCGATTCAGGTTTTTTCATTTCATTTGATGTTTTAGGAATTAATTTCAATAACTGTTCATTGGTCTTTCAAGGAATATAGTCCATCAATATTCTCCAGCAAAACCTTTTTTACGTCCGCGTTTTCAACATGTCCCATTACCCCCCAAGGACCTATAAATCCAGAATTTATAAAGGCTTGGATCATTTCCTTTTCATAATCTCCTTTACCAATAGGTAATATTTTACTTCCATCCTTCTTCATGCCATTGAGGTTCACTGCTCTTAGATATGGCTTTATGGCAAATGCTATTGAATCTATATCGTCAATAATGTTATGGGCATGATGAAAATTAAATACTATGCCCAAATCGTGCTGCGGCAGGGCCTTGATTACCTCTAATTGGTTTAAGGGATTTCCAAACCATCCACTATGGTTGTACAAGGCAACCTTACAATTAAGCTCCCCAGCCTTAATAGCGACGAAATCCATAATTGCAACAGCTTTCGACAAGGATTGTTCTTGATCAAGATCCGTGAAGAAATTTTCACTTAAACTTACCCAAAATGTAGTTTTAAGATCCAATTCCTCTACAATTTTGAACAATCTTTTGTTGGCATGGCCGAGCAATCCAATACTGTCCCTATTCGCATTCAACCAAAGCCACATAGATACAATTTCTACATCATTATCCATGGCCATTTGAAGTTCAAATTTTGTGTCTTCAAGGTGTTTATCCCTCCAATCATATGCATACTTGTTAAACCCTATTTCTTTTATCATTTGGATTCTTTCCCGTGGGGAACGTTCCAAGGAATCGTAGGCAACTATGCACCAAGGATAATAGTCTTTAAGTTGATTTTGGTCAAAATTTTGGGCATTGGAGCATTGTGCCAACAAAATCAAAAAAGGCAGCAAAGAGTACAATAAATTCTGATACACTAAGCTATAATTCAATTTTAGTATTTAAATTTTAACAGATTGATAAAAAAATAGTATCCAAACAAAACTTTTGACAATAGAACAAATATACATATATTTGGTAAACCAAACTGGTTAACCAATTTGAATTGTTAGTACTATCCAAAAAAAATATCAACTATGACAAGAATGGTAACAATCCTGTGCTTTTTGTTCTTTATGGGTGCTTGTGG
>JBFIGS010000440.1:0-1510 GCA_041602195.1 Sediminicola sp.
ACAAATAAAATACAATAAGCTTTTTATTTTATAGGACATAGATTGGGGGGTATTAATAAAGGTCTGAAAGTAGGAAAAATATTAAATGACGGAAAATAAATATTGTTAAATTTTACATTTAATCGTCAAAAGGTATCCGTTCAACGGAAAAATATGGAATTTAGGTTTTAAAAAGGGCTATCTGTTAAAATAGCCCTTTTTAATTATATTGAATGTTATTTTTAAAACATTTCAGGGGGGATCTTATATTTTGATCGATCTAAGCGTTGGGGTCCAAAATCAATTCAATCCGGTCCACTGCATCTTGTAAATGATACTTAGTCATGGGATCTATTGTTCTATTGATTGCATTTTTTAGGTCTTTTCTAAGAATATTCAATTCCGCTCTTGCAATTGAGCGAATATCGGACTGACCGGTGTTGATTGGGGTGGATTTTTGATATCCTCCAGAATCTCCCTTTTTGCTTTCGTTGTCAGCGGTCATCAAAAAGGCCAATCTTTCAATATGTGCCTTTTGTAGATTTCTTCTATAGGTGTCAATTTTCTTCCCATTTCGTGTTTCGGACCATAGTCCTTTTCTAAGGTCGCCCATCATTTCCAATAGGGAATAGGCATCTGTGCCGTTGAGAGTTTGATTCTCTATTATTCTGGCCAGTTTTCCCAAACTCAAAATATTGTCCAGCGTTCTAACCTGTAGGCTTCTTATGCGCTCTACGGAACCCGAATACTCTATTTTATTAAAAATGTTGGGTACGATCAGCCATTCCGGGGTTTGGAACAATTGTTCCTGAACAAATAGCAGGCAGTTTTTTTGATGCTCCCTATCTACAGGAGTGTATACGGCTCCTTCCTGATCATAGGTCTTATAATGCTCATAAACACCGCCGATATTGTTGCTGACATGTCCCATATATCTATTGAATTGGGTAATTACATGGCCGTACATGGTGTCCAGATCGTCATATTCCTTACCTTTTTCGGATGTCCACTCAATTAATTTTGGAGTTATTCTCTTTAAATTTTCAATGCCATAAGCACTTGCCTTAATGGCATCGTCCCCCAAATCCTCTGTCTGTGAACTTGGATCAACTACATCCCCCACTTGCTGGTGTCCAAAGCGGTATAGGGGATCACCCGCATGTTCTAGAATCCAACTGTCCAAGGTTTCCTTTTCTTCCTTGTCGGATTTGTCCAATATAGGTCGGTATCCCCAACCAATGGCATACTTGTCGTATATCCCAATTTCTGGCATTAGGGCCACACCCTCGTCTCCCGGTTGGGCAATATAGTTAAAGCGGGCATAGTCCATTATAGAAGGTGCCGTACCATACTTTTTTGTAAAGGAAGCAGAGCGAAGAGAATCTACAGGATAGGCTACGCTACTGCCCATATTGTGTGGTAATCCAAGTGTATGGCCAACCTCGTGCGCAGACACAAATCTAATAAGACGGCCCATAACCTCTTCTTTAAAGGCAACACCCCTCGCATCTGGGTTAATGGCCGCTGTTTG
>JBFIGS010000441.1:0-1507 GCA_041602195.1 Sediminicola sp.
ATTGATCTGATAATTTCCCTGCACCAAATGACTGAACCTGATGCCGATGAGCCGCACCAATAATCTTTTGTTGTAAAGGGTATTGAATAGTTCCAAAATTTTGGGGATCAGGATATGGTCTGCACTGGTAAAGGGGATTTTCAGTTGTTTGGAATAGGTGTTAAAATCGGAGTAGCGGATCTTAACCGCAATGCAGGCCGTTAATTTATCGCCCCTCCGCAATTGGAAGGCGAGGTTCTCGGTCATGGCAATAAGGATTCCCCGAAGTTTGATGACATCTATGGTATCCTTGTCAAAAGTACGTTCGGTGGAAATGGATTTTCGTTCCGAAAAAGGGATAACGGGAGTATTGTCTATCCCGTTGGCCCGTTTCCAAATAACGCCCCCATTGGCACCCAATACCCGTTGCATCATATCCATGGGCATTTCTTGGATGGTCTTTACCTGCCGCAATCCCAAGTTCCGGAGTACCTGATAGGTCTTATCACCCACCATGGGTATTTTTTTAATGGACAGAGGAGCCAGAAAAGGCTTTTCATAACCCAGATCTATTTTTAACTGATTGTTGGGCTTCGCCTCATTGGTAGCCACTTTGGAAACCACCTTATTGCCCGATAACCCAAAGGAAATAGGGAGGCCCGTTTCTTTGATGATCCTATTCCGAAGTTCAGAGGCATAATGGTAGCAGCCAAAAAAACGATCCATTCCCGTAAGGTCTGCATAAAACTCATCGATACTCGATTTTTCAAAAAGGGGCACCTGCTCTTTAATGATATCGGTAACCATATCCGAGTGCTTGCTATAGGTCCCTGCATTGCCCTTGATGACTACTGCTTCCGGGCACAACTGCTTGGCCATTTTCATGGGCATTCCGGAGTGTACCCCAAACCCTCTGGTCTCATAACTACATGCGGCCACCACCCCCCTGTCACTGGTGCCCCCCACCAGCAAGGGACGGTGCTTTAACCTACTGTCCTGCAGTCGTTCTACGGACACGAAAAACGTGTCCAAATCCAAATGAAGTATCGTCTTATCCATTGCATACCAAAAAAGGGTATGCTAAATTATGGAATATTTCCAAATTAATGGAATATTTCCAAAGTATTAACATTGGAAAGTTATCCACTACGCGTATCTCCTTGAATTTCAAGATGACCAAAAATAAGTATTGGAAAAGGGGCCTTTAAAAATGTGAGCCGGTCAGATGATATGGAAAAATTAGGTATGTGTATTTAGATGCGTCTAATAAAAAGTCTTGGGCTTCGAATGGGCTTACCTCAAGCAAGAGGTATAAAATTGTAGGGGGAAAATTCCGAAAGGACCAGTTTTGGTGGTGTTTTACAGGGTATTGATATATGATTCTATACGTTCCAGAATCTCTAAAAACTCCTTTTGTAGTTTTGGGTCCTCGTATTGGAGGTCTTCTTCGTAACGGAGAGCCAATCGATATCCTTCCTGCAGCCCCAAGAAGTTAAGTTTAGGTTTTAATTTCTGCACCATTTGCCTC
>JBFIGS010000442.1:0-1505 GCA_041602195.1 Sediminicola sp.
ACACCCCCATCCCCTAAAGGGCAATGTCATTAACTTAAGGAAATTACCAACTTCTTCGATAGTTTTTGAAGGTCTGATATTTTCCATTTAATCGTCGTGCAGGTGTTACCCTTGGAAACTTACGTCCAGGTCGAACAGGTTCCAAATGAGACAAAAATAGCCTTTTGAGTTCCTTATAAATCACCCTGGGTGTTTCACTGTCAAAAAGTATGATGATTCTCGCTTTGAGCAAACCAAGTGAGATGTTTTGGTTGATGGCTGCAGGAATGATTCGCTCCTGATTGATCTTTTCAACTTCTCCATCGCAATCCCGCACGATGAGGTTATGCAGGTTCAATGCCAATACGGTAGCCAGAAAGTCCTGGTAAATTGCAAGAGGTTTATGGCCTGAAAAGATTTCTACCTGCATCTTATTTTTGATCTTGTCAAATTGTGTTTCACTTCCCCAACGATGAGCATACAATGTTTTGAAGCAGCTGTGTGGATAGCGTTTGGCATCCAGCAGGGAAGTGATGAGTATTTCGGGCTCAGAGGAACCAATGTCAATTCGTAAGAGCCGCACGGTAACAGTCGTGTGTTCATCTACCTCATATCCTTGTTTTTTAAGAGATGTCAAGGCCGTATGAGAGATAGGGAAGTCTACCACAACCTGCCGTTTGTTGCTGCCGGCAAAATTTTTAACCGTCTGGTTGAAATCTATCGCACACCGCATTACAAATGGCACTTTGTTTTGTAAGTGCTTGAAAATCAGTTCGAAACTTGGATAGTAACGGTCATAAACCCGCAGATCAAGGGGGTGAGAATTGTTAAGGAATTCTTCGGCAAAATCATGTTCTCCTTTAGAAATTGGACCTAAATATGCAGCGGTACAATAACCATTTAACAAATCTACTTCAAGACCTGCCCTTGCCATGGGAATGGCGCCGTACTGGTTCTTTTGAACCCCGAATTCCCTCGAAAGATTTTTGTCCCTGAACAAATATATGGTGGTACCATCCACCCCTTTTAGGTAAAAGCCTTTCCAGGTCAACAGTGATCTTGGAAATGAGTAGACCAAAGACATGAAGTGATCGTTCCAGTCCTTAAAAAAACAAGGGGATATTTGATAACGGGCTTTTGAAAAAGCCGCTTTAGTACATGGATATTTCCCCAGCGTTTGGAAAAAATCATCCAGTTCAATGCTCAAAGAACGTTTGGGTTGGTTAACCAGAAATAAACAAATGCTGCTAAATGGCAATTTCCGTTCACGGCTGAATGCATTTGCCTTGTTGACATATTTTTCCCGGTTATCCAATGCCTGACCTAAGAAGGATTTCATTCCTTTTAAAATGCTTAATACATTTGTTCTCATGGCGAGTGTTTTTGGTGAGTAATTGTTGTTTTTCCAATTCCAAAATTACTCTTCCTAACACTCGCTTTTCCTTAAGTTAATGACATTGCCCTTTAGGGGATGGGGGTGTTCTCGCCTCGAAAAACCTTAAGTTAATGACATTGCCCTCATCCCT
>JBFIGS010000443.1:0-1502 GCA_041602195.1 Sediminicola sp.
ATCTCTTGCCACACCAAACATTATATTATTTTGAGAATCCCATTTAGCGGACCATACCATGGGAACCAAATGGCCTTCTTTGTGCTTGTATCTATTATGAAAATCAGTGGTTTGCAAACCGTCCATAACATTTTTTGCAATGAGGGCGGTCTTTTCCCGGTCCTCCTCAAAAACCAAGTCCATAAAGGGTTTACCTAATAATTCCTCGGGAGAATACCCCCATATGGATAAGCAGGCCTTGCTCACATCTTCAAAACACCCATTTTCATCTACCGTACAAATGACATCCATGGATTGGTCCAGAATCTGTTTGGTTCTCAGACGGTTATTCTCTAGTGCTGTTTCCGATATCCATTTTTCCGTGATATCCTTTGCGATACCGTATACCCCAACAATTTCTCCATTTACAATTATGGGCATATTAGTGATGTTGATGATCCTGCGGTTTCCCTTGGTGGTGAGTAGCCCAGAATTGTAATTGACCACCTCGCCCTTGGTGGCTTTTATAAAATTAGTATAGACCCGTTCCTTATCCTCCTCAACAATAAGGGGTAGAAAGGTGATCTTTAAGAGGTGTTGAACGGTAGTCTCACAAATTTCCGCTGTCGCTTGGTTGGCCTCCACAAAATTACCTTCGAGATCAAAGGAATAGACTGCATCTGGATTATGGAAAAAAAGGGATTTATACCTTTCCCTATTGTTCTTAAGAATCAATTGGGTCTTCTGTTCCATGTTGATTAACTGATGCTTTTTTGTAACATCCTCTACGGAATGCAGGATTAGGGCCAACTCATTGTTTTCATCATAGATAGGCGTATTTTCTAGCAACCAATAACGTTCTTCAAAGGTGTTTTTGTCTGGCAAGGGAATTCCGTACCGTATAACTTCCATGGTATGGGATTTACCGGTTTTCGTTACAATTTCTATGGATTTTTGAAAATGGTCAACAGCCTCGGATTCTTGTGTCTCAATGTTTTTTGGGAAGGCCTCAAAAAGTCCTTTATTTCTTAGTTCAGATGCTTTTGTACCCGTAAGTTCAAGATAGGCGTTATTGGGTTCAACAATGGTATACACCGGACTATTGGGAAGAAGTAGCACACCTGCTTTGGGGGAAGATGTAAAAATAGGGAGCAATAAGTTCGATGCTAACATAATTCTTTAATTTTAAAAAATCACTTAATGAGTTGCTTGGTATTTTTGTGAAGAAAGGTTTAACAAGGGGCTTGTTTTTTAATGGAATCTATGGCCCCCCCTTGCAACATATATCAAATCCAAAATCCAATTCCTATTTCAAATTCCTAAAAGGGGATAACATGATTTTAAACTTATAGTGGTTAGGACTTATATGTTTGGGCCTTGAAATGGCCACTATAACAATTGGTTAATCCTGGACTAGACTCTCAATAAATTCCTTAGTAATGGGCTTGCTTGTAAAGAGGGGAATGCCCTTATCAATTTTGGTCTTATAGATGTCGTAATCACTTACCGTACTGGAGACGATA
>JBFIGS010000444.1:0-1500 GCA_041602195.1 Sediminicola sp.
CTGTTCAACCTTGAAACCTTCAGTTTCGGAAATGGCTTGGAAGCTCTGGACAGTTTAACGTTTACAAAAAAAAGTACCAATATCGCCAATGCGCTGAATTCTATCAATACCTTATTTGATACTTCCAGCACGGCTGTCATTATAATAAGTGATGGAAACCAGACGGTTGGGGTAGATTATGAGTTTTACGGTTCCCCCAATAAAATTACAGTGTATCCAGTAGTGGTAGGCGACACCGCAATTTATGATGATATAAGAATCTCCCAAGTCAATGCCAATAAATACGCCTTTTTAAAAAATAAATTCCCCTTGGAAACATATATTGCTTATGAAGGAGAGGGCAGTATAAATACCGTGGTCCGGATTATGATTGATGGTAAGGTTGTGGCTACGGAGACGGTCAATTTATCAAAAACAGACAATTCCAAAAGGATAAATAGCCTTTTGGAAGCAAAAAAGGTCGGAATTAAGGAAATAAAAATTACGGCGAGTCCTTTAAAGAACGAAAAAAACATAGTCAACAACCAACGTGAAATAGCCTTGGAGGTCATAGATGAAAAAACCAATGTGGCTATTATTTCGGATATACTCCATCCCGATATAGGGGCATTAAAAAAGGCTATTGAAAGTAATGAACAACGCAGGGTAACGATATTTAACCCTGGCACGAACGTTGGTAAATTGGATGATATCGATCTGTTTATCCTTTACCAACCCATAAGTACTTTTAAGCCCATTTATGACTTTGTAAGGACCAAAGAGGCACAATTATTCACCATAACGGGTTCAAAAACCGATTGGCGCTTTTTGAATTCTGTACAAAATAGTTTTGAAAAGAACACCTACAATCAAATTGAGGAGATTTTTCCGGTGCTAAACCCCAATTTCTCAATTTTCAACAATTCTGAATTTTCTATATCCAATTATCCACCTTTGGAAAGTGATCTGGGGGAGATCCTAATCACAAAATCCCATGAAACAGTGTTGGATCAGCGTATCAAAGGGGTAGAGGTGGGAGAGCCACTGTTGGCCGTTATTACAGATGGTACCATAAAGGAAGCGGTCCTGTTCGGAGAAAATATTTGGAAATGGAGAATGCAGAGTTTTAGAAACGACCAAAATTTCAATAATTTTGATGAATTAATGGGTAAATTGATATTTTACCTGGCAACAAATAAAACCAAGGAGCGATTAACACTAGATTATAATACGATATTTTCTGGTGCCGGCGATGCCAAAATAAAAGCGTCCTACTTTAATAAGACGTATGTGTTTGATACTAATGCCGTCTTAACCCTTACCATCAAACGATTATCGGATAACGCTGTACGGGAAATTCCAATGTTATTGAAAAATGGGTATTATGAGGCCGATTTGGAAAATTTCACCAGTGGAACTTATGAGTTTAAGGTAAGTGTACAAAATGAAAATATTTCGAAATCCGGAAGTTTTAAAATTCTGGATTTCGATGTCGAAAAACAATTCTCATCCAGTAATTAC